>NZ_JAPDCN010000020.1:0-82949 GCF_027706185.1 Aeromonas sp. Y318-3 | reverse complement strand
TGATGATTTTCGAATGGAGATGTTTTTTGGCGTGACGACAGATGCGAATTGCTCGCAAAAAGTATAATCCCGCCCTGCCACCGCAAGGCTGCGCCGATTATGCGTTTTATACTCATATTATTAAAAGCCTAAAACCGGATACAGGTCGCGCCGCTATGCTCTGGCCTCACGGTGTTTTGTTCCGTGATTTCGAGCAAAGCATTCGCAAACAAGTGATTGAGTCCGACATTATCGAAGCGGTGATTGGCCTTGGACCAAACCTGTTTTATAACTCGCCGATGGAATCCTGCGTGGTGGTGCTCAACTGCAATAAGCCCGCTGAGTGCAAAAACAAGGTGTTGTTTATTAATGGCGTGGAACATGTTACCCGCGAGCGCGCTCACAGCCGATTATCGGATGAGGACTTATCCGTGCTCTGCGAGGCTTACTTCACGCCAGAAAAGCAGAGCGACATTACTGCGTTGGTGGATGTTGAGATCATCAAAGAAAACCTCTACAACCTGTCGATTCCGCTTTATGTGCAGGCACAAAATAATGGTGAGGTGCACGATATGGAACATGCCATCGAAGCATGGAAAGTTAGCCGGGTGCAATTAAAAAAGCAGACCAATAAATTATTTAAAAGTCTTGCTGAGCTGGGGTTTGAGGCTGAAGTTAGCAAGGTGGAGCAGTAAATGACAGAACAACAATTACCCGAAGGCTGGCAAATAGTGAAGTTTGGCGATATAGCCAAACATATTTCCAAGCGTGTCGAGCCCAGTGAAACTGACCTTGAAATCTATGTCGGGCTGGAACATTTGGACCCAGACAGCTTGAAAATTAAACGTCACGGTGTGCCCAGTGACGTAGAAGGCCAAAAACTTTTGGTGAAGAAAGGGCAAATCATTTTTGGCAAGCGTCGTGCCTATCAGCGCAAAGTCGCAGTGGCAGACTGGGATTGTATTTGTTCGGCACATGCCATGGTGCTTGAAGCGAACCCTAAACATGTCATACCTGAGTTTTTGCCATTTTTTATGCAGTCCGATGTTTTTATGAATCGGGCAGTGGCTATTTCAGAGGGCTCACTATCTCCTACGATCAAATGGAAGGTTTTAGCTGAACAAAAATTTTTATTCCCGAACTTAGAGCAGCAGCCAAGACTGTTAACGTTATTAAAAAGAGCGGAAAGAGCACTGAGATCATCAGAATCTATAGTCAAACAACTTTTAGAAACCAAGACAGCTACAGCATACTCCCTAATGCTTGAAGGAAATTGGTACAGAGAATTATTTGGTCAAGATCGGGCTTCTATACCTGAAGGATGGAAGTTGTTAACTGTGGGCGATGTTCTCAATGATACTCAATATGGGCTGTCGGACTCTCTGGAGGCTCATGGTAGTTACCCAGTACTTAGAATGATGAATATTACTAATGGTTACGTAGACCCTAACGATTTGAAGTATCTCGACTGGCCCAAGGAAGAGGCAGACAAGTATATTCTAAATTATGGCGATATTGTCTTTAATAGAACTAACAGTATGGAATGGGTAGGAAGGACAGGAATATTTGAACTGGATGGAGACTATCTGTTTGCTTCATATTTAATCCGTTTGGTGGCAAATGAAAAGAAGCTTACTCCTTATTATTTAACTCAGTACTTAAACCTTCCCTTAATTCAATACCGGCTAAAGGCTTATGCTACACCTGGTGTTAGCCAAGTAAATATCAACCCAGGCAGTTTAAAAAGTTTGCCTATATTGGTCCCGCCATTAAAGAGGGTGAAAGAAATTGAGAAAGTGCTTCGCGAGTTTGACAATGAGTTGAATGTAGCCAAGAAACATCATCAGAGAATGCTTCAGTTCATGGAAAGTATCAAATCAAAATATTTTGAACAGGTAGCTTAATGTTTAACGAACAAACCGTCACAGAAAATGGAATTATCGACCGTTTAAAGGGGTTAAGCGGTGTAAATTGGACTTACAGCCACGGTGAGAGCCTGCCTAAGCAAGCGCAGGATATCTTCGTCGATGAGTGGCTCAAAGACGCCTTGTGTTCGTTAAACCCTGATATCGCCAAGCAACCGGATTACGCCGATGAAGTGATTTACAAACTGCGTGGTGTGGTGTTGGAAGCGCGCCATACCGGCCTGGTAAAAGCCAATGAGAATTTTCATGAATGGTTAATGGCCGAAAAAACCTTACCCTTTGGTGAGAATGGCGACCATATCACCATTAACCTGATTGATTTTGACAATATCAGCAACAACCGCTTTGTGGTGTCACAACAGGTGCACTATATCGCGGCCACCGAAGTCTATTTTGATATTGTGCTCTATGTAAACGGTATTCCCTTGGTAGTGGGCGAAGTGAAAACCGCTACCCGCCCGAGTGTAACCTGGCAAGACGGCGCCGCCGATTTTATGGGCGGCAAAAAGCACTACTGGAAGAACGTTGAACCCTACTTTGTGCCCAACCTGCTCTGTTTTGCCAGTGAAGGCAAAACCTTTGCTTATGGCGCCATCAATGCCCGGGTAAAAGATTGGGGCCCTTGGCACAATACCGACCTGCGCGATGACATTTTGCCCGGACTGGCATCGGTGCTGGATAGCTGCGAGGGCTTGTTAAACCCGCAAACCCTATTGCAGTTGCTTGAATCGTTCGCGCTGTTTTCAACGGTTAAAACCGGTAAGAACACGCCACCCAAGCGCATTAAAATTCTGCCGCGTTACCCGCAGTTTGAAGCGGCCAAACAAATTGTAGAGCGTGTGCGCAAAGGCTATCCGAAAAAAGGCCTGATCTGGCACTTCCAAGGCTCGGGGAAGTCGTTATTGATGCTCTACGCTGCCAAAATGCTGCGTGGTGACAATCAACTTAAAAACCCTACTGTACTGATTGTGGTAGACCGCCGCGACCTGGACAACCAGATCAACGAGACATTTGGCGGTGCGGACGTTAAAAACCTTATCAAGGTACAAAGCTGTAAAAAGCTTGGCCAACATATTGAACAAGACAGCCGCGGCATTTTAATTACCACAATATTTAAGTTTAAAGATGTCGAAATAGACGATGGTAATCCCAACGGCCTTAACAACCGCGACAACATCATTGTGCTGGTAGATGAAGCCCACCGTACGCAAGAAGGGGGGTTGGGCGAGAAAATGCGCTGGGCGCTCCCTAATGCACACTTCTATGGATTAACCGGTACACCGATTTCGGGCATTGACCGCAACACCTTCAAGCTATTTGGCGCAGAGGAAGATCCCGGTCGCTATATGAATCGCTATAGCTATAAACAATCAATTCGCGATGGTGCCACCAACCCAGTGAAGTTTGAGCCACGTTTGGCTGAGTTACGAGTAGACCGCGAGTCCATCAACCAAGAATTTGAGCAGCTCGCCAAAGACAATAATCTCGACGACGAAGAAAAGACTGCACTATCAAAACGCGCAGGCAAGTTAGCTATTATGCTCAAGGCACCTAAACGCATGGCTGCGGTAAGTCATGATATAGCCGAGCACTTTGCTAACCACGTTAAACCCAAAAAGATGAAAGGCATGGTGGTGGTGTACGACCGTGATACCTGCGTGCAGATGTACTACTTGCTGGGTGAAAAGCTCGGTTTTGATGCTGTTGAAGTGGTGATGAATGTCGACCAGGCACCAGTAAAAGCCGAACAAGGTGGTAAAAAAGACAAGCTAAATAAAGACTGGCTCAGATGGCATGACGATTTAGCATTACCAATTAAACAAACGGATTTTGAACGCTGGCAACAGATTGATGCTGAAGACCAAATTCAGAAAGACTTAATCGAAGGCTTTAAAGACCCTAAACACCCATTACAACTGATCATCGTGACAGCTAAGCTACTCACCGGATTTGACGCACCAATCTGCTACTGCATGTACCTTGATAAACCGCTGCGCGATCACACACTGTTGCAAGCCATGTGCCGCACCAACCGTTTGTACGAGACTGACGAAGTGCGCAAAGATATGGGACTGATCATCGACTATCTCGGCGTATTTGAAAATCTACGTACAGCACTGGCCTACAACCCGGAAGAGATTGATGGTGTAATAGAAGGCATAGAGGCCTTTAAAGAATTATTACCCGCCCAGTTAGATAAGTGTTTGTCCTTCTTCCCCAATGTGGACCGCACCTTAGAAGGCTTCGAAGGCATCATGGCGGCGCAAGAGTGCCTGCCGACCAATGAAAAGCGCGATGAATTTGCCGCGAGCTTTGGCGTACTAGCCAAGCTTTGGTCGGCCATTAACCCAGACACCTTCTTAGCCCCGTATCGCAAAGACTATAAATGGCTGGCACAGATTTATGAATCCGTGCGCCCAGTCGGCCAAACTGGTGCTTTAGTGTGGGCTGCCCTTGGCCCTGAAACCATCAAGATGATCCACGAGCATACCGATATCAACCGCATCCGCGATGATATCGACGAGCTAATCATGGATGAGCACTCACTTTTTACTCTCACGGAAAAAGAACAAGAGAAGCGAGCTAAACGTCTTGAAATCGATTTGATGGGGCGCTTACGTGGTAGTGGTGATCCTAAGTTTATCAAATTGGGTGAGCGTCTCGAAAAACTTCGAGACGAATATGAGGCCGGAGTAATCAAAGCCATCGAGTGGTTAAAAGGCCTGTTAGATGCAGCCAAAGACACAGTCCAAGCCGAGCGCGAAGCCGGTGAACACATAGTGACTGAAGAAGACAATAAACAAGCTCTGACCAAACTCTTTTTAGAAACCCGACCAGAAACGACCCCTAAGCTTATTGGCGATGTGGTTGAGCAAATAGACAAAATCGTCAATGCCACCCGTTTCGATGGTTGGCAAAACTCTAATAGTGGACCTAGAGAGATCCAAAAAGCACTGCTGCTGACATTGGCTCAGTTTGGCTTGGGCAAAGATAAGGAGCTGTTTCAAAAGGCTTATGGGTATATAGAAGAGCATTATTGATGACAGTTTGCACCGAGT
This sequence comes from Aeromonas sp. Y318-3, assembly GCF_027706185.1. Lineage (NCBI taxonomy): Bacteria > Pseudomonadati > Pseudomonadota > Gammaproteobacteria > Aeromonadales > Aeromonadaceae > Aeromonas > Aeromonas sp. Y318-3. The sequence goes on along the minus strand of NZ_JAPDCN010000020.1, from coordinate 77,986 downwards.
GAAAAACGACAAGGAGAGTTACGATGCTAAAGAGAATTCAGCACATTAAAAAGCTTGGTGTGTTCGATGATTTTAGTTGGGATAGTGAAGTTAAAAACAAGGGAGGCTCCGTTCAAAACTTTGTTGATATCAACATCATCTATGGGCGCAATTATTCCGGTAAGACTACACTGTCGCGTATTATTCGTGCTCTAGAGACTCGCTCTTTATCAGATAAATATGGCACGCCTTCGTTTCAACTAAAATTTGCTGACAACTCAGATGTAACTCTCGCGGCCTTATCTACCCACGACAAGAACATTCGCGTTTTCAATGAAGACTTTATTAGAGATAACCTTAGGTTTATCACTAATCCTGATGACAGCATTGAGCCATTTGCCATTTTAGGTGATGACAATAATAAGATCGAAAAAGAGATTGAAGCTCTTGAGGCTGAACTCGGTTCTAGTATGGAAGGGCAAGAAACCGGTTTTTTTTCCGACAAAAAGCAGGCTGAAGTTGCATATAGCAATGCCTTTACCGCTCATAAGAAATTGAACGATAGCCTAGAAAAACAACTGAGCGATAAAGCAACCAATAAAGACATTGGCATTAAATATAAGTCTGAACGTTTTGGTGACCAAAATTACACTATTAAAAAATTACAAGCCGATATCACGACAGTAAGCGCTCCAGGTTTTCAGCTGTTAACATCAGAGCAAGTAAGCGAGCATGAAAAGCTGATTGATGAAAAGGTTTTGCCTGCTATACCGAATTTTTCGCCGCCTAAGCTAAGTTTTTTGAGCTTGGCACAACAAGTTGAAGCTCTGGTAACTAAGCCGATCAGTGAGTCTGACAAAATTCAGGCGTTAGTCAAAGATGCAGTGCTTAACCGCTGGGTCAATGAAGGTCGTATTCACCATCGAAACAAGCATGAAAAGTGTGCATTTTGCGACAATGAAATTTCGGCTGAGCGATGGGCTGAGCTTGATAAGCACTTTGATGAAGAATCTGAGCGATTAGAAAATTCTATTGATGCGTTGCTTGCTAAGATAGAAACCGAGAACCAAACAGTTCATGCTGCACTCACCATTGATCAATCTGCTTTTTATTCCAAGTTTCACTCACAACTAACTGCTTTGGATTCAAGATTAAAAGCTGCAACCAAAGACTATCAGCTTGCTTTAGGTAAACTAGCCAAGCAACTGACGGCAAGAAAAATTGACATTCTAAACGCTAAAAAATATGAAGGTGCCGCTAATTGCGCCGAAGCACTAACGAAAATCTGGCAGGAATATAGTGAACTGTGCGCGCAATCAGAGTTATTTAGCAGCTCATTAGCCAGCGAAAAAAACAACGCCAAAGCCGACTTGCGACTGAATGAAGTCGCTGATTATTTGCTTACGATTGATTACCAAACACAGCTCAATTCAATTGAAACCTTACAGCAAAAAAGAGACGAGGCTCAACAAGCGCAGGCGACTATCAATGCGAATATTACAAAAAAACAAGCACAAATTATGGCTAAGAAACGTGAATTGAATGACGAAGAAAAGGGGGCTAAAAAGGTAAATGAGTACCTGAATAATTTTTTCGGTCATCAATTTTTAACGTTGGAGGCAAAAAAAGATGAAGAGCCAACGCAAGACGCAAAACGTATTCGGTTTGAAGTGATCCGTGACGGTAAGAAAGCTTATCACCTAAGCGAGGGTGAGTGCAGCTTGCTAGCATTCTGCTACTTTTTGGCCAAGTTGGATGATGTCGCAACCAAAGACTCAAAACCCATTATTTGGATTGATGATCCTATCTCGTCGCTCGATGGTAATCATATTTTCTTTATTTATAGCTTGTTGAATGCGGAAGTGGTAGAGAAGGGGAAGTTTGCACAACTTTTTGTTTCAACACACAACCTTGATTTCTTGAAGTATCTGAGAATGCTGAATGGAAAGTATATCGACCCAGCAGGAGCTGGAAAGTTGAAAAGCTACCAGAAAGATTTCTTTGTTGTGATTAGGCAAGGTAAATTTTCTACAATTCAGTCTATGCCTGATTACCTAAAAAAATACATCACAGAGTTCAATTATCTTTTCCATCAAATATATAAGTGCGCCAATGTCGAAAGTGTTGATGATGCAAACTTCAACTCGTTTTATAATTTTGCGAATAATGCGCGAAAATTTTTCGAGATTTATCTTTACTATAAATATCCTGATCAAACATCTGATGAAGATAAGCTAAAGCTGTTTTTTGGGGATGAAAAAATCCCAGCGGTGTTAGTCGATAGAATCAATAACGAATTTTCACATTTAAAGGGATGCTTCGAAAGTGGCTCGATACCTATAGATGTACCAGAAATGCAAACTGCCGCCAGACAAATAATTGAACGACTCAAACAAGATAATGACCAATTTTCTTCATTAATGAGAAGTGTTGGTGAGTTCGTCGAGGTATAAACAGCTTGATTTTGAATAGTGATAAAACAGCAATTACCAGTAGTGTACGAGGCTGAACGTATGACAGATAACATCCCCCAAGCCCCTCAAGGCGAGTTTGTTCTTTTTACCAGTGCTGATGGTCAAACTCGCGTCGAATGCCGATTTGAATCTGAAACGTTGTGGCTTTCTCAGGCTGCAATGGCTGAGCTTTATGACAAGGATGTCCGTACAATTAATGAGCACCTAATCAATATCTACAACGAGGGTGAGCTTGTACAAATCGCAACCATCCGGAAATTCCGGATAGTTCGATTGGAGGGTACTCGCCAAGTATCTCGTGAGATTGACCACTACAATCTTGATGCAATTCTGTCTGTTGGTTACAGGGTTCGTTCGCAACGAGGTACACAGTTCCGCCAATGGGCAACGCGAATCCTGAAAGAATATCTGATCAAGGGATTTACCATGGATGACGAGCGCCTCAAAAATCCGCCCGTTGGTCATTCTGCTGTGCCAGACTACTTTGATGAAATGCTGGAACGCATTCGTGATATCCGCGCCAGTGAGCGTCGCGTTTATCTTCGAGTTAAAGAAATCTTTACCATGGCTGCCGATTACGAGCCATCGAACCAAGAGACCAACCGCTTCTTCCAAATAATCCAGAACAAGCTGCATTATGCTTGTACACATATGACTGCTGCTGAGCTGATTGCTAGCCGTGTGGATGCTAGTAAGCCTGATATGGGGCTAACAAGCTATAAAGGCGATGAAGTGCGTAAAACCGATGTCACTATCGCCAAAAACTATCTGCGCGAAGACGAAATCAAAGAACTCAATCGGATCGTCAATATGTGGCTCGACTTTGCCGAAGATCAAGCGATACGCCGCAAGCAGGTATTCCTACAGGACTGGGCTGATAAGCTTGACCAGTTTTTAAGTTTTAATGATCGGGACGTATTAAGTGGAGCAGGGAAAATATCCAAGAAAGATGCTAATGACAAAGCGAAATTGGAGTTTGACCGATTTGCAAAACAGCGCCGTCGTTTAAAAGAAGCTGAAGGCGCACGGGCTAATATTGCAGCACTCAAGGCTATGCTCAAAAAAAATAAATAGTCGCTACAGTACAGCCCTGAGCTCGAAGGATAATTTGGCTGTACTGTAAGATCATAACTATAAAGGATTATCTATCTTAAAATCGTCGATTTCTCCGGCCATCTTGTAAAGGTTGTCATGGTTCCAACGGCACAGTTGTCTAATCCGTATCAGATTAGCATTAGCTCTACGGATGATGGCAAAAGCGTCCTCAACAACCTCAATCACAGGTTTTTCCCAATCTTGCGCTAGCGAAAAGGTTGATCGTAGATAGCGATGTTGGTCGCCACGAGACAAGTAATGGCTGATGACGTTATAGCCCTCAGTTCCCTTTTTGCGCGTGAATTCGTTATAGAACCAATACATTTCAAATTTTCGATCGCGAAGTCGCACTCTACAGCCGTAATGTCCGGGGTAGCCTGGCGTATTTTTCCCGCGGTGAGCCTTGTTGTGCTGCCAATACAATTCAGCAACCTGGCGAGCTATGTAGTAATAGCGCAATTGTTCTAGCTCGGTAGACTTGTGTATGTAATTTAGATACTGCTGCGATGTAGAGCGGGTGAAAAGTATTGCCTCGTCGTGATCTATCTTCTTGTCATCGCTTGAAACAAAAGCATTCCAAGCAGCAATTTGTTTTTCCAAAGTCGTAAATGGATTCGAAGTGTCAGTCATAGAATGATCCTCTGTGTCGTGAATACAGAGTCAGTCTATTATCGAGTGACCTAATTCATCGCCTCTCTTCGAGCCTTTTTTGGGCACTCAGGTCTTTTGTTGTAACGATATTGGTTAATAGACCCGACCAATTCCTTTCCAATAATTATCTGATGGGGGACCTAGGCAGGTTGATTCCATGCAAGCTTTATCGTCAATAAAAGACCTGAGCTAAACGATTCCATTTTTAATGGGGGACCTAGCTTTAAGTGATGTAAATCGCTAGGTCTCTAAATTTTCACATGTGAAAGTTTTTCTCTGGGTATTAACAGATGCACAAATTGATACGGTAGTGTTGGGAAACTCATTGGTGGCTAGGCTTTTCGTACTCACAAGGCTGTGTTTTAAGGTGAAATTAAATAAATTTCATTAAATATCAGTTGGTTGTGTTTTTTTTGCTGAAATATCCCAAAAAGGGCAATTACAGAGGCCGGCTTAATAACTGATTTGTAGGATGATGCTGCATGAAGATTCAATACTTTTCAGGAGGCATCGTGAACCAAGTTCCTTCCACTACTAACGAAAGATTACTCACATACCAAGAGGTGTGTGCTCTCACCCAAATATCACCGGCGACACTGCGGCGTTATGTTCAAAGTGGCAAATTCCCATCACCAATCAAACTCAATGCCCATGGCCGCTCAGTTCGCTTTCGATATAGTGAGGTGTTGGCTTGGATGCAATGTTTGTAGGTGTCGTTATGCAGTTTGAACTACGTGACACAGGCTTATTTCATCTTCGAGCTAATGAGATGCGGAAACTATCTGATCCTATCCGTGTTCTTTCAAGAGTACGCAGCGATGACCGAGTCCGGAGTAATGGTGTGCTGTGCGAGTGGCTAAATTTGGATGGTTGTTCCATCCAAGAGGTATTTTTGATGAAGATATTGAATGGTAGCCAGTCCATGTTAATTCGAGAGCGGTTATTAGACAGTGGTTTTTGGATAGAGCCGGGTATCGATACGTGGAAACTGATCCAACAATATTTAGTTCAAGAATCGCGAAAAGCGAGTACTGCAACCTTAGTGGAAAGGACGGGTTGGTATCGTGAGGTATTTGTCACGCCAAGTTGGATTTCTGGTAGGTGTGATGAGCCATATCAATATCTGTCTCCACGTATTACACCAAATTTTCAGCAGCAGGGATCTTTGGAGGATTGGCAACAAGAAGTAGGGCGTTTTTGTCGTGGCAACCCATATTTAATTTTCTCCATTGGTTGTGCCCTTGCCGCACCACTGTTAAAACCCGCTGGTTTGGAGAATGGCGGTATTCATATTGTTTCTAATTCTGCTGATGGTAAAACCGCAACTATCCAAGTGTGTGCAAGTGTCTGTGGTGCTCCTGACTTCATGAAAAGTTGGATTGGCACTGCCAATGGAATTGCTGCTGTAGCGAGTGAACATAACGATCTAGTTTTACCGCTTGATGAAATTGGCATGGCCAAAGCTGAAGACATTGATACCTGTTTGTATCAGATTTTTAATGGCGCAGGAAAATTGCGGGCAGATAAAACCGGCAAGCTTGCTGAATCTGAGCATTGGCGTGTGCTGGTATTAAGTACCGGTGAAAAGTGGCTCGCTGAGATATTTGAAAGTTTGGGGCGTAGTCCGATGGCGGGGCAAGAAGTTCGTTTGATTGAACTTCCGGTAATTGGCCTGCATGGGGTCCTAAATGATCTTCACAGCTTTTCCACACCCCAAAAGGCCATTGATCATCTGAAGTCTGCAAGTGCGAGAACGTACGGATCATTGCTAAGATCATTCATGGAATTGATCACTACTGATGTGGAGGATCTTAATCAATACGTGCCGAAGGAATTGCAACGCATTGTCGATAGCTGGCTGCTGCCGAATTCATCCTCACAGGTGCAGCGAGTCACTCGACGTTTTGCTGTGATTTTAGTGGCCTTACAGCTCGCTTCACGTAACTTTTTGGTTAATTGGAGTGAGTTAGAATCCGAACAAGCGGTGTACAGCTTGTATCGGATTTGGTTGGGAAGCCGCGGTCATTTAATGAATCTTGAGGAGTATCGCTTACTGCAAAAGATTGGCGGTGTTCTCGCTAAGTGGGAGAAACGACTTGCTAAAGAAGGCGATGTATCTCGACCAACAAGCATTGGGTATCGACGGTTTATCGATGGTGAGGAACTTTGGCTCATACACAAAGATGAATTTTTGAAAGGTTTAAATTTGCCAACTCATTATATGCGTGATGTTGAGCTGCTCTTCCGTCGTCAATGTCTTGAAAGTAATGAACGCAGCCGTGGTACCTATAAGCTAAAGATGAACGGTCGCTACTATCGTTTTTTTGCCCTTTGGCCTGACAGGGTGAGGCAAGCAATGTTGAAGATGGAGCAAGTCGATGATGAATAATTCAAATATCCCATTTTCCCATATTTCCCTGTTCGGTTTTGGGTCAAAGGAGTATCCAGATGACTGAAAAAGAGATGCTTCAGCGCATGCTGATTGATATGTCATTGCTTAAAAAACTGATTACCGAACATGTCAAAAACGAGCAACGTCCTGACACAACAAAGGAAATCCTCACCGTTGAAGAATGTACTGAGCTAACGGGGCTAAAGAAAAGCACTTTGTACCGGTTGACCCATGAACGCAAGATCCCATTTTTCAAACCTAATGGTAATCGGGTTTTCTTCAGGCGAGCTGATATCTTGGCTTGGTTGCAGAGTAATCGTGTGGCTTCTTCTGATGAGATTGATAGGACCGCAGCAGATCATCTAGTTGCTAACCGAAAATTGTATGGCCGTAGATACTAGGTCTTAATGTGTGTGAGAATATGCTTTTAAAAACAAAGTATTAGCTAGTTAGCATACAGTCAACATGTCTATTAAACATACTCCAACAGGTGTTGTACACCTCGGAAAATCACATGTGATAAGAATGGTAGTAAAAGCTAACGATCTTATGTGGTGGATGAAGGGCACTGTCGAGGTGCCCTTTTCTTGGTAAAGATGTAGTCGTAATAATGTTCTTAGTCAGATGACTCATCGAAGATATCTGGAAAGGTTCGCATGGCCTCTGTGCGGCGGGTTTCCAAAATATCTGCGTAGATTTCTGTCGTTCTGAGCTCGCTGTGACCAAGCAATCTGGAAAGGGAGTAGATGTCCAGGCCACGGGCCAGTTGGTTTACAGCAAAGGTGTGTCGACCAGCATGAAAGGTCACGTGTTTGGTTATCCCAGCACGCATTGCCCACTGTACTAGCGCTACGTTGTTGTAACTATCGTAACGTAAGCCCTTAAAAACCCGTTCTGTAGGTTTTCCTTTGTTCTCCAAGTTGAGTAGGCGTACAGCAGAATCCGGTAAGTCGAGATATTGCAGGCCAGTACCCGAGTTTTTGAGCTTTTTTTGGGAAAAGATGATTCGGTAGTGGCCTTGAGCAAACAGTTCAATTTCACCCCACACTAGTTTATGAATGTCTGACCAGCGTAGTCCTGTCGTGCAGGAGAACAGAAATGCTCTCCGTAGCACATCGTAACGGCATTCTGCCTTGGCAAGGGCCTTTACCTCATCCAGGGTGAGATAAGTGCGCTGTGTCCTTTCTGCTTTGATAGATTTGACTTGTTCAACGGGGTTATCTTTGATGATGCGGTCTCGTTGCGCTTGGTTGAGCGCTGCCCGGATTTTATTGAAGTAGCTACAGGCGGTATTTCTGGAGAGGCCGGTATCTGATTTGGTTATTGCCTCATGCTGTAGGTAATGGCGGAACCCTTCCAAAAAGTATCTATCTACCTGTTCAAAAGTGAGTTCTGCATGGCGGTGATAACGGCGGATATGGATGCCCGCAGAAACCCAAATTGAGTAGTTGGATTTGCTACCAGATGCTTTACTCGCTGTAATTTGATCGAAGTAGTCAAAGAAGCTGGCATTAAGTTTGGTTCGGTCATCTAGGCCATGTTTGGCAGATTCTGTTTCCAGTAGGCGCTTGGCACGAATGGCTTCGGCTTTTTGCAATGAGGTTTTGTTGTGCTCGCGTTCAATTGCGTTTTTGGGCTTGGCGTAGAGGAATAGGTTTAACGTCTCGTATGAGCGCTTCTGAACTCTTGAGCCGTTTTCCGAGGTCTTGGAACCATAGTAGTAAACAAGCCTAATAGATCGCAGGCCATTCTTATCTGGATCTCTTTTATGTATGCTGATTTTCATAGGTTTTTCTCATCTTGTGCGCCATATGTGCGCCAGAATTTATCTGTGGCGCACACATGGCGCAAGAATCGACAAAACCCTTCAAATCGCTTCCCACCAAGTAAAACAAAATCATTTTAAAATCATAATGTTGTTTTGATTTGGTTTGATGCGTTTTACTCTTTTACTTCCCGATGCAGAAGCTGGAGAAGATGCGGCCCAGCAGATCGTCGGAGCTGAATTCGCCGGTGATCTCGGAGAGGGACTCCTGCGCGAGGCGCAGCTCTTCGGCCACCAGCTCGCCGGCCACGAACACTTCCAGCTGCTCTTTGGCCACCTGCAGCCGCTCGGCAGCACGCTCCAGCGCATCCAGATGGCGGCGGCGGGCCATAAAGCCCCCTTCGGTGTTGCCCTGGAAGCCCATGCACTGTTTAAGGTGCTCGCGCAGGGCGGGCAGCCCCAGCTCGGTTTTGGCGGAGATGCGGTAGACGGCGTGGCCCAGCTCCTGACTCGGAGCCAGATCCTCGCCGGTCAGATCGGCCTTGTTGCGAATGACGGTGAGGCCGATGTTTTTTGGCAACCGATCAACAAATTCCGGCCAGATCTCCCGCGGGTCAACCGCGTCTGTGGTTGTGCCATCCACCATAAACAGCACCCGGTCGGCCTGTTCGATCTCGGCCCAGGCGCGTTCGATACCGATCTGCTCCACCTTGTCCTGGGTGTCGCGCAGACCGGCGGTGTCGATGATGTGCAGCGGCATGCCATCGAGATGGATATGCTCGCGCAGCACATCGCGGGTGGTACCGGCAATCTCGGTGACGATGGCTGACTCGCGGCCCGCCAGGGCATTTAGCAGGCTCGATTTGCCGGCGTTGGGACGACCGGCGATCACCACCTTCATCCCTTCCCGCAGCAGAGCGCCCTGTTTGGCTTCCCCGCGCACGTCGTCCAGCTCGGACATGATGGCGTAGAGGTCGCCCGCCACCTTGCCGTCGGAGAGGAAGTCGATCTCCTCGTCCGGGAAGTCTATGGCCGCTTCCACATAGATGCGCAGCCGGATCAGGCTCTCCACCAGTTGCTGGATTTTGCTGGAGAACTGCCCCTGCAGGGAGTGCATGGCGCTGCGGGCGGCCTGTTCGCTGGAGGCTTCAATAAGGTCAGCGATAGCTTCGGCCTGGGCCAGATCCAGCTTGTCGTTGATGAAGGCGCGCTCGCTGAACTCGCCGGGGCGGGCAGGACGAATGCCGTCGATTTTCAGAATGCGGCGGATCAGCATGTCCATGATGACGGGGCCGCCGTGGCCCTGCAGCTCCAGCACATCCTCGCCGGTGAAGCTGTTGGGAGCTTTGAACAGCAGGGCGATGCCCTGATCCAGTACCTGGCCTTGCTCATCCTTGAACGGCAGATATTCGGCGTAGCGCACCCGCGGGAGCTTGCCGAGCACTATCCCGGCGACCTGTTCGGCGGCGGGGCCGGAGACCCGGACTATGCCGACGCCACCACGGCCTGGCGCGGTGGCCTGGGCCACGATCGTATCTGTTGTCATCTTGCTTGGCTCGTTTGTTCGCTGATAGGAAAACGTAGTGGGGACATTGTAATAAAAAAGGCGGCCCGAAGGCCGCCTCTTTTGTCATCACGGGAAGATTAGCTGCGTGAATGCAGTCCTTTCTTCTCCAGCTGACGATAGATGATGGTCTGCTGGATGATGGAGATGACGTTGCTCACCAGCCAGTAGAGAGTCAGGCCAGCCGGGAACCAGAGGAACATGAAAGTGAAGATGATCGGCATGAACTGCATCACTTTCTGCTGCATCGGGTCGGTTACGGTGGTCGGGCTCATCTTCTGCAGATACCACATGGAGGCACCCATGAGGATTGGCAGCACGAAGAAGGGGTCCTTCACTGACAGGTCAGTGATCCACAGGGCAAACGGCGCGTGACGCAGTTCGACGGACTCCATCAGTGCCCAGTAAAGGGCGATGAAGATCGGCATCTGAACCAGGATCGGCAGGCAGCCACCCAGCGGGTTGACCTTCTCCTTCTTGTACAGCTCCATCATGCCCTGAGACATCTTCTGGCGGTCATCGCCGAAGCGCTCGCGCAGGGCCGCAATCTTGGGTTGCAGCATGCGCATCTTGGCCATGGAGGTGTACTGGGCCTTGGTCAGCGGGAACATGATGCCGCGCACCAGCAGGGTCAGCATGATGATGGCCAGACCCCAGTTCTGGACGAAACCGTGGAACACGGTCAGCAGCCAGTGCAGCGGTTGGGCGATGAACCACAGCCAGCCGTAGTCGACGGTCAGGTCGAGGTGGTTAGCCACCTTGGCCATCTGGTCTTGCAGCTTGGGACCGACCCACAGCTTGCTGGTTACTTCAGCCTGTTGGCCGGCAGCCACGTCAACCAGCGGCGCCTTGTAACCGATGATGGCCTGGCCTTTACCAGGGATCACACGGCTGTAGAAGCTGTTGGTATCGTCGGCATTTGGTGCCCAGGCAGAGACGAAGTAGTGTTGCAGCATGGCGACCCAACCACCCTTGGTGGTCTTGTTCAGGTCGGCATCCTTCATCTCGTCGAAGGTGTACTTCTTGTAGCGGGTATCTTCAGTGGAGAAGGCACCACCACGGTAAGCGCTGGCTACCATGGCATGACCTTCCTGATCCTTCGGTGTGGCTACGGTCTGCTTCAGCTGACCATAGAACTGCACCTGAACCGGCTCGGCAGATTTGTTGTCGATCTTGTAATCAACGCCAACGGCATAGTCGCCACGCTTGAGGATGAACTCCTTGGTGAAGACCACGCCCTTGCTGTCGGTCCAGGTCATCGGAACGACGACTTGATCCTGACCATCGGCCAGCTGATAGCTGGTCTGGGCGGCTTCATAGGTAGGACGACCTTCGGCCTGACTGTCCGGACCGTTGCGACCCACCAGACCGCTCTGGGCGATATAGAGGTGCTCAGGCTTGCTGGTCAGCAGCACGAACGGTTGGTCCTTGCCCTCTTCCAGTTTGTGAGACAGCAGTTCGGCAGACACGACGTCACCACCCTGGGTATCCAGGGTCAGCTTGAGCACGTCAGAGGAGACGGTGATCAGCTTGCGTGCGGCAGTCGCGTTGGCTTGCTCGGAAACCTGAGGAATATCACCGGTCTGACCGGCTTCAGGTACGAAATGTTCGGTTTGGGCCACGGTAGTCGGGGCCGGCTTCGGAGCCTTGTCGGACTCCCACTGTTGCCAGAGCAGAAAGCTCACGAACAGCAAACCGATCAGGAGTAGATTGCGTTGTGATTCCATAGTCTTCAGTTTCTTCGCTTTGGTTGCGGAACCGGGTCATAACCACCCTCGGATAAGGGATGGCATTTTAATAGACGTTTGCTAGCTAACCAAACGCCTTTTATGAAACCGTGAAGTCGGATGGCTTCTATCGCAAATTGGGAACAAGTTGGAGTAAAACGGCAGCGCGGCCCGAGCAGAGGGCTAATGATTAGCTGATACAGGCGTATCAGTTTGATAGCTACCCATTGCAACGGCGTGACAGAGTGCGCCATAGCTTTTCCAGTAACTTGAACAGTTCCTCGTTATCCATCTCTTTCACACCGGCTTTGGCGATCACCACGATGTCGATAGCGGGCAGCTGATGTTGTTTGAGGCGGAAACTTTCCCGGACCACCCGTTTGACACGGTTACGCCAGACGGCACGCTTGAGTGCTTTTTTGGGCACAGCGAGACCAAGACGAGAGTGTTCGAGTGAATTGGGGCAGGCGAGAAGCGTAATTTGCGGGGAAGCAGCCCGGACAGGCTCGGCGAAAACGCGTTTGAAGTGTTCGGGAGTTAACAGACGTAACTCCCGAGAGAAGGTGTGCTGGGTAGGCATTAGACTACCAGGCGGGCACGACCCTTGGCACGACGAGCGGCCAGAACTTTACGACCGTTGGCAGTTGCCATGCGGGCGCGGAAACCGTGAGAGCGCTTGCGCTTCAGGTTGGACGGTTGAAAAGTACGTTTCATGATTCGATTCCGTATTTCTGTACAGTTTTGATTGTCACACTTAGCCGACGCGCCAGCTATAGCGTGTGACGACTAGCAAAAGAGGCCGAATTCTAAACAGAGTTCGGCTTTTAGTCAATCCGCCGTTCCCTCTCATCCTGCCATGGCCTTGAAAAGGCCACTGCCGAGCGTGAGGATCCAGAGGATCAAGGGCTCCGGATTATACTGGCAACCCGGGGTTAAACAAGGGATCCCTCAATAAAAAAGGCGGCCAGGCCGCCAAAGAGAGAGCTATTTAAGGACTTTCCGCAAGAACTCCCGGGTACGGGGATCCTTGGGATCGACCAATATCTGATCCGGCGGGCCTTGCTCGACGATCCGCCCTCCTTCCATGAAGATCACCCGATCGGCAACATCACGAGCAAATTCAATCTCATGAGTCACCACCACCATGGTCTGGTGCTGGCGGGCCAACTCTTTCATCAGTCCCAAAACCTCGTCGACCCACTCGGGATCGAGGGCCGAGGTGGGCTCGTCAAACAGGATCACCTTGGAGTGGGCCGCCATGGCGCGGCCAATGCCGACCCGTTGCTGCTGGCCGCCGGAGAGGGAGGCCGGATAGGCATCCTGCTTGTCGGCGAGGCCAATGTCCTTGAGGATGCCGAGTGCTGTGGCACGGGCCTCCGCTTTTGGCTGCTTCCAGACGGTGATCAGCCCTTCGGCGATGTTGTCGAGCGCCGTCTTGTTGGCAAACAGGGCATAATTCTGGAACACGAAGGAGGCCCGCTTGCGCAGCTCGATCGCCTGCTGTTCGCTGGCCTTGGCCAGATTCAGCTCAAGATCGTCGATGGCAAGGGTGCCCGCATCCGGGGTCTCCAGCAGGTTCAGGCAGCGCAACAGGGTTGACTTGCCGGTGCCAGAGGGGCCGATGATGACGACAATTTCCCCCTTTTTGACCTCCAAATCGATGCCGTTGAGTACCTGATTGCCGTGATATGCCTTGGAGAGGCCGGTTAGCTTGATCATGAACGCCCTCCTTTAATAGGCACGGTTGAGACGGACTTCCAGCAGATGCTGCAAGCGGGTAAAGAAGATCACCACCACCCAGTAGATCAGCGCTACCGCCATAAAGCTCTCGAAGAACTTGAAGGAGGAGGAGGCTTCCATCTGCGCCTTGCCCATGATCTCGGCCACCCCCAGGGTGAAGGCCAGCGAGGTGCTCTTGATCATATCGATGAAGTAGTTCATCAGCGACGGGGTGGCGATGCGTGCCGCCTGCGGCAGGATGATCCGCTGCATCGCCTGATAACGGCTCATGCCGATACTGAGCGCTGCTTCCATCTGGCTTTTGTGAATGCCGAGGATGGCTGCGCGGATCGACTCGGCCATATAGGCGGCGAAGTGCAGGGTCAGACCGACGATGGCGGCGGTAAAGGCATCCATCCCCACGAATATCGGGAACAGTTGCGGCAGTCCGTAGTAGAGCAGGAACAGCTGAACGAGTAGCGGTGTACCCCGAAAGAACGAGATATAGAGCATCGCCAGCCAGTGAATCGCGGGGACGCGAAACACCCGTACTATCGCCAGGGCCAGCGAGAGTACGAGTGCCAGCACGAATCCCCACAGGGCCATTTCCATCGTGGTGCCCAGATATTTGAGCAGGATGGGAAACAGCCCCAGCGTGTATTCGAGGTCAAATTCCATCATTTATTTGTCGGTGATGTCGGAAGCGAACCATTTCTCGGAGATCTGACGCAGGGAGCCATCCTTGCGCATGGCGGTCAGGGCCTCGTCGACCTTCTTCAGCAGTGCCTGTTTCTCCGGGGTCTTCAGGAAGGGCAGGGCGTTCTCGATAGTCTCGAACGGTGCGCCAGCCTGTTGCAGCGGCAGCTTGGACTCTTTGATCAGCTGGGCGGTGGAGACGCGGTCCATCACGAAGGCGTCGATGCGACCCAGGGCGACATCCTGCTCGAAGGCGGAGTCATAGGTGCGGATATCGATCTTCTTGTTCGGGTCATTCTTGCGCAGCAGCTCTTCGAAGTTGGAACCCAGGTTCACGGCCACCTTCTTGCCTTCCAGATCCTTGATACCGTGGATGGTGCTGTTGCCCTTGCGTACCACAATCTGGGCGCCGTCATAGACGTAAGGCTGGGAGAAGTCGTACTTCGCCTTGCGCTCGTCGGTGATGGTGATCTGGTTGGAGATAGTATCTATGCGGCCGGTTTCCAGCATGCCGAACAGGCCGGAGAAGCTGGCGGTCACGAATTCGACCTTGTAGCCGGTACGCTCGCCGATCTGGTTCCACATATCCACTTCAAAGCCTTGTAGCTTGTCCTGCTTGACGAAGGTGAACGGGAAATATTTGCCAGACATGCCGACCTTGATGGTCTCCTGGGCGATGGCCTGACCGGACAGGGTGGCGAGCAGGATGGCTGCGCCGGAAATCAGTTTGATGGATGTTTTCATGGTGTTTCTCTCTCTCAATGTCTTGTATTTGTAGTTGTAATAACTGGTTTGGCCCTGATGTTATTGGAATAAAATTTAAAAAATAAATGACATTTGGTTATATGAAATAACAGGAGAGAAGCTCGGGATCGACCAATCCGGACGGTGGATCAAGCTGTGGGTAACTTTGGGGATGAAATCCGATCCAAAGGCGCTGGATCCTTGAAAGTCAAGGATCTTATTTGCTGGATCCACCGGGCGATGGCTGGAGATCCGGCGGCTAAAAACGTAGAATAGCCGGTCTTTAGTTAATCAATCGACAGGAGTTTAGAGTGACTGCTTCGCTATGGCAGCAGTGCCTTAACCGGCTGCAAGATGAGTTGCCCTCGGCAGAATTCAGCATGTGGATCCGGCCGCTTCAAGCGGAGTTGAGTGACAATACTCTGACCCTGTATGCACCGAATCGCTTTGTTCTGGACTGGGTACGAGACAAGTATCTCATCCGGGTTAACGGCATCATCAACGAACTCTGCGGGGTCGACGGCCCCGCCCTGCGTTTTGATATAGGCAATCGTCCCCATCCTGTTGCTGTCGCCAGAGCGCCGGTACAGGGTGCCGCGCCTGTGAATAACTTGCAGAAGAGCTGGGAAAGCAAGGCTGAAGCCAAGCCCGAGCCGAACCACAAGAGCAACACCAACGTGAACTATACCTTCGAGAATTTCGTCGAGGGTAAGTCCAACCAGTTGGCGCGTGCGGCTGCCCGTCAGGTAGCGGACAATCCGGGTGGTGCTTACAACCCGCTGTTCCTCTATGGCGGCACTGGCCTGGGTAAAACCCACCTGCTGCACGCCGTTGGCAATGCCATCAAGGAGAGTAAAAAAGATGCCAAAGTCATCTATATGCACTCCGAGCGGTTTGTTCAGGACATGGTGAAAGCGCTGCAAAACAACGCCATTGAAGAGTTCAAGCGTTACTACCGCAGCGTCGATGCCCTGCTCATCGATGACATCCAGTTCTTCGCCAACAAGGAGCGCTCCCAGGAGGAGTTCTTCCATACCTTCAATGCCTTGCTGGAAGGTAATCAGCAGATCATCCTGACCTCGGATCGCTATCCGAAGGAGATCAACGGTGTCGAGGATCGCCTCAAGTCCCGCTTCGGCTGGGGCCTGACCGTGGCGATCGAACCGCCGGAGCTGGAGACCCGCGTCGCGATCCTGATGCGCAAAGCTGATGAGAACCAGATCCATCTGCCGGACGAAGTGGCCTTCTTCATCGCCAAACGTCTGCGATCCAACGTCCGTGAACTGGAAGGCGCCCTCAACCGGGTGATCGCCAACGCCAACTTCACCGGCCGTGCCATCAACATCGATTTCGTGCGCGAAGCGCTGCGCGACCTGTTGGCACTGCAGGAGAAGCTGGTCACCATCGACAATATCCAGAAGACGGTGGCGGAGTACTACAAGATCAAGCTGGCGGATCTGCTCTCCAAGCGTCGTTCCCGCTCCGTTGCCCGTCCACGCCAGCTGGCGATGGCACTGGCCAAGGAGCTGACCAACCACAGTTTGCCGGAGATAGGTGATGCCTTTGGTGGCCGTGACCACACTACCGTTCTTCATGCCTGCCGCAAGATCGAGCAGTTGAAGGAGGAGAGTCACGACATCAAGGAGGACTATTCCAACCTGATCCGTACCCTTTCTTCCTGATAACGGAATCGAGTGGACAGATGCAGCGCGAATATTCCAACCTGATCCGAATCTTTTCCTCCTAATCACAACGGAGAGCACAGATGCAGCTCGAAATTAGCCGTGAGGCCCTGTTACGTCCTCTGCAACTGGTGTCCGGCGCCCTCGGCGGCCGACCGACCCTGCCGATCCTCGGCAACGTGCTGCTTGATGTCAGCAACGGTCTGCTGTCACTGACCGGCACCGATCTCGAAGTAGAGATGATCGGTCAGGTCTATCTGAACGGGGCCAGCGAAGATGGCCGCACCACAGTACCGGCGCGCAAGCTGCTGGATATCTGCCGTGGTCTGCCGGAAGGCGCCGAGATCCGTCTCAATACCGAAGGCGAGCGCCTGATCATCCGGTCCGGTCGCTCCCGCTTCAACCTCTCGACCCTGCCGGCGACCGAGTATCCGAACATCGAGGATTGGGAATCCGTGCTCGAGTTCGATATCAGCCAGCTGGAGCTGAAGAAGCTGATCGATGCGACCCAGTTCTCCATGGCCAGCCAGGACGTGCGTTACTACCTGAACGGCATGCTGTTCGAGAGCGAAGGTCACGGTCTGCGCACCGTGGCGACCGACGGTCACCGTCTGGCCACCTGCCGCCGCGAGGTAGTAGGGGAATCGCTGCCCGATCATCAAGTTATCCTGCCGCGCAAAGGGGTACTGGAGCTGGTGCGTCTGTTGGAAGCAGAAGACAAGCCGGTGCGGCTGCAGATCGGCCGCAGCAACCTGCGTGCTGCCCTCGACGGCTTCATCTTCACCTCCAAGCTGGTGGATGGCCGCTTCCCGGACTGGCGCCGCGTCATTCCGCGCAACAGCGACAAGGCCCTGATCGCCGGCCGTGAGGATCTGCGTCAGGCGTTTGCCCGCGCCGCCATCCTCTCCAACGAGAAATTCCGTGGGGTGCGTCTCAATCTGCAGGAAAACCTGCTGCGCATCACCGCCAACAACCCGGAACAGGAAGAAGCCGAAGAGCTGCTTGACGTACAATATGCCGCTGGCGAGATGGAGATCGGCTTTAACGTCTCTTATGTGCTCGACGTGCTGAATACGTTAAAATGTGACCAAATTCGTATTAGCCTGAGCGATTCCATCAGCAGTGCCATTATTGAGGATTTTGAACATCAGGATGCTCAGTACGTGGTGATGCCGATGCGGATCTAGTCGTGTCCCTGGTCAAACTCCAGCTCAGCGACTTTCGCAATATCCAGCAAGCCAGTCTCAAGCTGTCGCCCGGCCTCAACATTCTGGTCGGGTGCAATGGCAGCGGCAAGACCAGCGTGCTGGAAGCCATTCACTACCTTGGGCTGGGGCGCTCCTTTCGCACTCATTTGACCGGGCGGGTAATCCGCCAGGGGGAGAGGGCCTTTACCCTGTTTGCCCAGTGTGAGCTGGAGGGGCGTCAGGTTCCGATCGGTCTTGCCAAAGACAAGAGTGGCGAGACCCAGCTCAAGATTGCCGGGGCGCAGGCCCAGCGGCTGGCCGATTTGGCGGAGCTGTTGCCGGTGCAGTTGATCCATCCCGATGGTTTCAACCTGCTGACGGGCGGGCCTCAGGCTCGCCGCGCCTGGCTCGATTGGGGCGTTTTCCATCAGGAGCCGACCTTCTTTGCCCTGTGGGGGCGAGTGCGGCGGCTGCTGAAACAGCGCAATGCGCTGCTGCGCCAGAGCACCCAGTACCGCCAGCTGGCGTTCTGGGATCAGGAGCTGGTGCGGCTGGGGGGTGAGCTGGCCGAGTTTCGCGCCAGTTATTGTCAGGCCATTACGCCCCTGATCAAGGAGATGACGGCGGATTTTCTGCCGGAATTCGATATCAGTCTCGGCTTTTACCGAGGCTGGGAGAAAGATACTCCCCTCGGCGATCTGCTGGAGGCGGGGTTTGAGCGGGATCGGGCGCTGGGCTATACCGGTGTCGGTCCACAGAAAGCCGATGTGCGCCTCAAGGCGAACGGGGTACCCGCTCAGGATATTTTGTCCCGGGGTCAGCTGAAGTTGCTGGTCTGCGCCATGCGACTGGCCCAAGGGCTCTATTTGAATCAACATAGCAGCCGTGGCTGTATTTTTTTAATTGACGATTTTGCCTCTGAACTGGATGTCGACAAGCGCCGCTTGCTGGCCGCAAGGCTGAAGCAGTGTGCGTCCCAGGTGTTTATCACCGCCATCGACACCGGTCAGCTCGCAGACATGATGGATGCGAATGACTGCAAGTTGTTCCACGTGGAACAGGGTAAAATCTCCGAAACGTTAGAGAAGGCAGAGAGTAAGCTATGAGTGAAAATACTTACGACTCCTCGAATATCAAGGTGCTGAAGGGCCTGGATGCGGTCCGCAAGCGCCCGGGGATGTATATCGGCGATACGGATGATGGCTCGGGTCTGCACCACATGGTGTTCGAGGTCGTCGATAACTCCATTGACGAGGCGCTCGCTGGCTACTGCTCCGATATTCTGGTCAAGATCCATTCCGACGGTTCTGTCTCTGTGCGTGACAATGGCCGGGGTATCCCGGTAGACATGCACGAGGAGGAGGGCCGCTCCGCCGCAGAGGTCATCATGACCGTGCTGCACGCAGGCGGTAAGTTTGATGACAACTCCTACAAGGTATCCGGCGGCCTGCATGGCGTGGGTGTCTCCGTCGTTAACGCGCTCTCTGACAAGCTGTTGCTGACCATTCGTCGTAATGGCCACGTCTACGAACAGACCTATCATCTGGGTGAGCCGCAAGCGCCGCTCAAGCAGATTGGCGACAGCACCGGCACCGGTACTGAAGTTCGTTTCTGGCCGAGCCCTGCCATTTTCAGCGATACCCTGTTCCACTACGAGATCCTGGCCAAGCGCCTGCGCGAGCTCTCCTTCCTCAACTCCGGTGTCTCCATCCGTCTGCAAGACGAGCGTGATGGCCGCGAGGCGCATTTCTGCTACGAGGGTGGCATCAAGGCGTTCGTTGAATACCTGAACCAGAACAAGACCCCGATCCACCCGAAGGTGTTCCATTTCACCACCGAGCAGGATGGTATCGGCGTTGAAGTGGCGATGCAGTGGAACGACGCCTATCAGGAAGGGGTCTACTGCTTCACCAACAACATCCCGCAGCGGGATGGTGGTACTCACCTCGTTGGCTTCCGTACCGCGCTGACCCGTACTCTGAACTCCTATATGGATAAAGAGGACTACAGCAAGAAGGCCAAGTCTGCCGCCAGTGGCGACGACGTACGTGAAGGTCTGATTGCCGTTATCTCCGTCAAGGTGCCGGATCCCAAGTTCTCCTCCCAGACCAAGGACAAGCTGGTCTCTTCCGAAGTGAAGACCGCCGTTGAACAGGCGATGGGTGAGAAGCTGGCCGACTTCCTGCTGGAAAACCCGGGCGATGCCAAGATCGTGGTCAACAAGATCATCGATGCGGCCCGTGCCCGTGAAGCGGCCCGCAAGGCTCGCGAACTGACCCGCCGCAAAGGCGCGCTGGATATCGCCGGTCTGCCCGGCAAGCTGGCTGACTGTCAGGAAAAAGACCCGGCTCTCTCCGAACTCTACATAGTGGAAGGGGACTCTGCTGGCGGTTCCGCCAAGCAGGGTCGCAACCGTAAGAACCAGGCCATCCTGCCGCTCAAGGGCAAGATCCTGAACGTGGAGAAGGCCCGTTTCGACAAGATGATCTCCTCGCAAGAGGTGGGCACCCTGATCACCGCACTGGGCTGCGGTATCGGTCGTGACGAGTACAACCCGGACAAGTTGCGTTATCACAACATCATCATCATGACCGATGCGGACGTCGATGGTGCGCACATCCGAACCCTGCTGCTGACCTTCTTCTATCGTCAGATGCCGGAAATCATCGAACGTGGCTACGTCTACATCGCCCAGCCGCCGCTCTACAAGGTGAAGAAGGGCAAGCAGGAGCAGTACCTGAAAGACGAAGACGCGCTGCTGCAGTACCAGACCGCCATGGCGCTGGATGGTGCCACCCTGCACGTTAACGAGTCTGCCCCGGCTATCGGTGGCGAGGCACTGGAGCGCCTGGTCAACCAGCACCGCTCGGTGACTCACCTGATCACCCGCATGTCTCGTCGTGCGCCGGAAGCCGTGCTGACCCAGCTGATCTATCAGCCGGAGTTGAACGAAGCGCTGCTGAACAGCGAGAGCGATCTGCTGGCCTGGTGTCAGGGGATGGAAGCCGTGCTCAACGAGAGCAACCACGGTATCCAGTACCAGATCCAGGTTCGTCGTGATGAAGAGCGCAGCCTGTACGTGCCGCACGCCGTGGTACGTCAGCATGGTGTTGACCGCGAATATCCGCTCAGCTACGACTTCCTGCAGTCCGGTGAGTACCGTCAGTTGGTTTCGCTGGGCAAGGAGATCGCCAACCTGATCGAGGAAGGTGGTTTCATCAAGCGTGGCGAGAAGGTCAAACCGGTTGCCAACTTTGTGGAAGCCGTCGAGTGGCTGATGGGCGAAGGCAAACGCGGCATCTATATCCAGCGCTATAAAGGGCTGGGTGAGATGAACCCGGACCAGCTGTGGGAAACCACCATGGATCCGGAAGCCCGCCGAATGCTGCGCGTCACCATCGACGATGCTGTCGGTGCTGACCAGCTCTTCTCCACCCTGATGGGTGATGCCGTTGAGCCCCGTCGTGACTTTATCGAGACCAACGCCCTGCGCGTGGCCAACCTCGACGTCTAATCGGCACAGTCAGACAGCAAAAAGCCGCTCCTTGTGAGCGGCTTTTTTTATTTTCAGGGGCGGGGAAATGGCACGTTCCACGTGAAACATGAAACTGCTTGGTGTTGATGGTTATAACTCAGCTCAGTTCTGGTGCCAGGCAGTAGAGTCGCAGGCGATGGCCATCGGGATCAACAGCCATGCCGGTATAGCCAAACTCCATCCGGGTTGGTTGCTGGAGGATGGTCAGGCCACGAGCTTGCCACTCTGACAAGCCAGAATCGACACTGGTTTCATCAGGCAGCGAGAAGGCCAGTTCCATGGCGCCAGCACTTTGGGTAACGGCTGGCTCGACGGTGGTACTGGACCAGAGCGCCAGTCTGGCGCCTGACTCGAATACGAACATGGCAAAGGTAGGTGACTCCTCCACCGGCTGGCGACCGAACAGCTCTCGGTAGAAGAGCGCGCTGCGGGTCGGGTTGGCAACGTAGAGGATGGTGAACTGGGGGACTAACATGGTGATGCTCCTTGCTGATGAGATGGCGCATCGGCGCCGACCCCGTCAGCATGGCGCTACCTGCTGTCAGTTTCTGTCAGCAATGAATCTGGGTTGCGGGATCTGCTGGGTGGCGCGCCACTCCTTCAGCAGGCTCTCTCTGCTTTTTGGATAGCGGCAATCTTGTGGCTGCATCCGGGTGATGCGATCGACCCGAAAGTGGCGAAAGCCCTGACGCAGTTCGCACCAGGCCACCAGTACCCGTACCTGTTCGAAGTAGCCTAGAGCAAAGGGCCAGACGGTGCGCTCAGAGGCCTCATCCTTGAGATCCCGATAGATCAGGGTCACCTTACGTTGCTGGCGGATGGCACTGCGCAGGGGGGCTTCATCGGTGAGGCTGTCGCTGCGGGAGGTGCCGATCAGCAGGGCATTGCTCTGGAGCTGCTGGCGATAGTCGGCGGGCAGCACGGCTTCTATCTTGGCCAGCGCACTGCTGGCCGATGCACTCAAGGCTCCGTCACCGTGGGCGACTACCCAACGCGAACCAAGCACCAGTGCATCCAGCTCCTCTTCACTGAACATCAGTGGCGGCAGCATGAAGCCGGGACGCAGCACATAGCCGATCCCTGGTTCACCCTCGATATGGGCACCTTGCGCCTGCAGGGTGGCGATATCCCGATAGAGGGTGCGCAGGCTGATGCCAAGCTGGCTGGCCAGTTCTGTGCCAGTGATGGCGTAACGGTGGCCGCGCAGCAGCTGGAGCAGGGCCAGCAGGCGTTCGGAACGGGACATGGGATGACTCCTCGGGATTTCTGGTTAGCCTGCCATAGCGGAGTGAGCGGGTATAGAGGATGTCATCAGACGTTGTTGCCGCGAAAAGATCGTCGCCACTCGCTGGGGGAGATGGCAAAGCGGGCACGGAAGTGGTTGCGCAGGGAGGTGGCACTCTTGAAGCCAACCAGCTCGGCTATGCGGTCGATGGAATGGCCGCTTACCTCCAGCAGCTCCTGACTGCGCCTGAGCCGCTCCGCCAGCAGCCATTCACCCACCGAGAGGCCGGTAGCCTGATGAAAGCGGCGGGTAAAGGTGCGTCGGCTCATCAGGGTATGGGCCGCCAAAGAATCCAGGGTATGGGGCTCTGCCAGATGAGCACGCAGGTGATCGAGCAACTGGTTCATCCGGACATCGCGGGTGGAGGCGGGTACCGGCTGCTCGATAAACTGGGCCTGGCCCCCTTCCCGGTGGGGCGGGATCACTAGCCGCCGCGCCACCTTGTTGGCGATGGCTGAGCCGTGGTACTGGCGCACCAGATAGAGGCAGCAGTCCAGCCCGGCGGCAGTGCCTGCCGAGGTGACCAGCCCATCGTCATCCACATAGAGGGCGTTGGTATCAAGCTGCACGCAGGGAAAGCGGTGGCAGAAATCCTGCTCATACTCCCAGTGGGTCGATGCTTTGCGACCATTAAGTAGTCCGGCGTAGGCGAGCACATAGGTGCCAAGACAGAGCCCGACCAGTCGGGCGCCTCTGGCTCTGGCGGCAATCAGGGCATCGAGCAACGCAGCGGGTGGCCGTGCTGCCGGGTCGTGCCAGAAGGGGATAACGATGATCTCCGCCTCGGCCAGCACCTCCAGCCCATGGGGCGCCTGAATGGTGAAGCCTTGCGCCGAGTGTGCGTGGCGGTTGCCATCACCGCAGCAGATCTTGAGCTCGAACAGCGGCTGGCCCGGCAGGATATCGCCGAAGATGAGGCAGGGAACGGCGCAGTGAAAAGGGCTGAAGTGATCGAAGGTCACCACGGCAACGATCGGGGTGGGCATTATGTTGGCTCCTCTCTGTGCGCAGACCACTCATCATAAGCGTCTGACAGTGAAAGCCGAAGGGCCATGTCTGGCATGGCCCCCCTGCGGATCACAGCGATATCGCCTCGCCATCTTCCGGCACCCGTACCCGATCCATCATGCCCCGTTTCGCCAGATAGTTGCGCAGCTCCTGGCGTGACAGCACGGCGTGGTTGACCGCCTCCATATGGCTGGCGATCAGCGTGGCTTGCGGTGCAGCCTGATAAACGGCGGCGACATCCTCCTTGCCCATGATGATGGAACCGAGTCCGGGCACCTGTGCATCGCCGCAGTTGAGGATGATGACCTCGGGTTGATGCTGTTGCAGGGCTTGTTCGACCGAGGGATGCCAGATGGTATCACCGGCCAGATAGAGGCTCTGTTCATCGGGATGGGAGAAGACCACGCCGCATACCTCTCCCATGCGCTCACCCAGTACCGCCATCAACGGGTCGCTGCCGTGCTGGCCACCGGTCTGTTGCAGGCGAATGCCGGCAAACTCGGGCTGGTCGCTCAGCAGCCGCACATCCTCAAAGCCACTGGCACGAATGGCATCAGCATCTTTCTGATGTTGTACCAAGAGCGGCAGATGTTTGGGGATCAGAGCTCTGGCGGCATCATCCCAGTGGTCGGGATGGTCGTGGGTGACGATCACTGCGTCCACATCGACCAGCTCATCGATCGGTAGCGGCAGCTCGACCAGCGGATTGCGCAGCTGGCTGTTGGCGGTGCCCTCAAAGCCGGGGAAGGCCCCCTTGGCCGAGAGCATGGGGTCGATCAGAAAGCGGGTGCCGGCATAGTCGAGCAGCAAGGTGGCGTTGCGAACCTGGGTAATCTTCATGGGATGGCTCCATGTTGGCTGGTGGATATGCAACCAATTATGGGGTGCGGAGCGCATTGCCATCAGTGGCCCACGGGTCGATTATCATCACTATCGGGCCAACAGGTTGATGTTCTACAGGTCGGCACGGCCATTTTAAAAATTTGAAAAAAATCCCCTTGAAAGGAAAAAGTGAGCCCCTATATAGGTAACAAGGCCGGAACGCTCGACAGAGGTTTCGACCAGGCGCCCGTCCATCAGGAGGGCAAACAATCCGTTATCGCTCACAAGAGGGTAATACTATGCGTTCTATCGACTTTTCTCCGCTCTATCGTTCTGCCATCGGTTTCGATCGTCTGGCCAATCTCATCGAATCTGCGGCCAGCAATGGCAATGCCGGTTATCCCCCTTACAACATCGAGCAGCTGGGTGACAACGATTACCGCATCAGCATGGCGGTGGCGGGCTTTACCCAGGAAGAGCTGGAGCTGAGCTTTCAGGAAAATCTGCTGACGGTGAAGGGCAACAAGCAGGCCGACACCGGGCGCAACTATCTCTATCAGGGGATCGCCGAACGTGGTTTCGAGCGCCGCTTCCAGCTGGCCGACTATGTGCGGGTGAAAGGGGCCGACCTGAAAAACGGCTTGCTGCACATCGAGCTTGTGCGTGAAGTGCCCGAGGCGATGAAGCCGCGCAAGATAGAGATCAACGGCTGATAGCTCGAATTCACTGAAATTTTAAAATTTCCCGGGTGCCGATAACGGGCCTGTGGAGAGTTGAACCTGTTGCTTATTAGAAGGATAGGATTATGCGTAACCTCGATTTTTCTCATCTCTATTCCAACGCCGTCGGCTTCGAGCGGATGGCCCGCGAGCTGGAAGGTCTGTTCGAGCAGAAGACCGCCGCTTACCCCCCGTACAACATTGAAAAGCGCGATCAGGATGGCTATCGCATCACGGTCGCCGTGGCTGGCTTCGAGCGCGAAGAGCTGGAGCTGGAGACCGAAAACGGTACCCTCAAGGTGAAGGGGCGCAAAGGGGCTGCGGCCGGTGAGCGTCAGTTCCTCCATCAGGGGATTGCCGAGCGTGACTTCGAGCTCGCCTTCAAGCTGAGCCAGCACGTGGAAGTGCAGGGTGCCAAGCTGGAGCATGGTCTGCTGACCATCGATCTGGCGCGCGAATTGCCGGAGGCGCTCAAGCCCCGCGCCATCCCCATCGGTAAGCCCGAGCAACTGGCGTTGCCCGGTTAAGCAAACCGGATCGCGATAAACAATAAAGGCCTGCATCTGCAGGCCTTTCTGTTTTTGTATCGCCGGATTGGATTAACCAGCGTAGAGGGCGTTGATTTCATCGGCCAGAATAGCGATGCCGCGACGCACCAGCTTCTCGCTCTGGGAGTAGTTGAGGCGAATGCACTCCTGGCTGTGACGCCACTCGGGGTCATCGATGCCGGGGAAGAAGTAGTGACCCGGCACGATCAGCAGGTTTTTCGCCTTCAGTCGCTCGTACAGCTCCTGACAGTGGATCGGCAAGCCTTCAAACCAGAGCCAGAGGAAGAGGGCCCCTTCTGGTTTGTGAATGTGGAAGCGCGGGTCGGGGATCGCTTCGCGCAGCAGCTGCACCGCCAGCTCTGCCTTTTGCTGATAGAAGGGTTTCACCACCTGTTCGCTGAGGGCGATGATATCGCCGCTCTCGATCATCGGGATGGTGATGGCGGGCCCCAGACTGCCCGGCGCCAGATTGATGATGCCGCTCAGGTTGGTGATGGCCTGAATGATCTTCTCGTCGGCGATGACGATGCCGCAGCGGGTGCCCGGCAAGCCGAGCTTGGAGAGGCTCATGCAGAGGATGGTATTGGCGTTCCAGAACGGCTTTGCCTCACTGAAGATGATGCCCGGGAAGGGGACGCCGTAGGCGTTGTCGAGCAGCAGCGGGATTCCCTTGTCGCGGGCGATCTGATCGAGATGTTCGATCTCTTCGTCGGTCAGCACATTGCCGGTCGGGTTGGTCGGGCGGGAGACACAGATCACCCCGATATCGTCACCTACCTGCAGACTCTCGAAATCCACGTGGTATTTGAACTGGCCATCGGGCAGCTTCTCGATGGTGGGCTTGTAGGCCACGAAGTAGTCGTCGGCCAGCGCCGAGTCGGCATAGCCGATGTATTCGGGGGCGAGCGGGAACAGCACCTTCTTCTTGCGGCCATCGGCAAATTCACCGGCCAGCAGGTTGAACAGGTAGAAGAAGGCATTCTGACTGCCGTTGGTCAGGGCGATATTGCGGGCCGAGATGTCCCATCCCAGCTCCTTGCTGAGCAGGGCTGCCAGCGCTTTGGTGAACCTGTCTTTGCCCTGTGGGCCGTCGTAGTTGGCCATCGCTTTGACCAGCTCGCCGTTGTCGAGCAGGCTCTTGGCCTCGGCCTGAAAGCGTTCCAGCATGGCGGGGATGGGGGCTGGATTGCCGCCACCCAGCATGATGGCGTCCGGATTGGTCAGCCCCTGATTGAGGTCATCCATGAGTTGGGTAATACCGGCGTGGCGAGTGAACTTCTCGCCGAACAAGGAAAATTCCATTCAGTGACAGATCCAGATTTGAGTTACGGGGATGTAGCACCATAGCTCAGTTTAAAAGCGGGTGTCGATCAAAAAGATGGGACGTTCCACGTGGAACATGGTGCAAAAATCAAGCGTGGTTAAAAGCACCAACTGTTGGTTTAAAAATGACCGAGCGGGATGCATTTTGCGACTCAATTTGGTATCGAGATATAGTTAATTTAAACAAAATCATCATGTTATGAATTGCGTGAGGATTGGCACAACTATTGGAATAGCTATCTGGTCATCTCAACCATACCGGAGCAAACCAGATGAAAAGCCTGATCGCTACCCTGATTGTGAGTGCCCTGAGCCTGAACGTGATGGCCAACGAAAACCCGCGGCCCGAGCTGGAGAGTGCCCAACTGGAGCAAGATGTGCAGAGCGAGTTGCAACAGGCATCTCATGCCGTGGTGCAGGATGCGTTGCACAATCTCAAGCCGCTGGCGCTGGATACCCTGGTGGTGGAGGCGAGTCAGGCTGTGGCGACTCACCCCGAGAGTTGAGGTAGCGCAGGGGGGTCTGTCCCGTATGTTGTTTGAAGAAGCTGATGAAGGCGCTGTCGCTGGAGAACTCCAGCGCAGCGGCAATCCGGCTGATGGGCTCGCTTTCTGCCAGCAGCTCCATGGCGCGCAACAGCCGCCACTGCTGACGCCACGCCTGATAGCTCATGCCGGTCTCCCGCATGAAGATGCGGCCAATGGTCTTGTCACTGGCACCCACCCGCTCGGCCAGCCGGTTGAGCCGATCGGGCAGGGCATCCCCCCGTTTCAACTGCTGTAGCCAGTCGCCCAGTCTGGGATCGGTCGGCAGCGGCAACTGCCACGACTCCCGCGGCGCCTGCCCCAACTCCTCCATAAACAGTGCCACCGTCCGCTGTTGCTGCTCTTGCGGTTTGTCCCACGGCCAGAGCGCCATCCGCTCGATCAGTTCGTGCAGCAGTGGATTGACCGCCAGCACCTCCACCGTGCCGGGCAACTCGGGGTGCGGCTGGAAGTAGAGAGAGCGATAGGCCACCACGCCGCGCATCAGTACCCGGTGGGCGGTGCCCGCTGGCAGCCAGGCGGCGCGGGTAGGTGGCAGCAGGCAGACCCGACCTTCCAGCTCCATGGTCATGCAGCCGGATTGGGCGAACAGCAGCTGATGGCGTTGATGTTGATGCAGACCCGAGTCGTGCCAACCGAGCGCGGAGGCAATGCCGATCACGCTGCCCGTCAGCTGGTCGGGGTCAAAAGGGTGATCGGGAAGAATAAAGGCCATATGTCCGATTTTTGATGTTTATAGTCCTGCTTATTGTAATCAGACAATTTGAATCTCTCTAGACTGGCGACCTCTTGTGAAGGAGGTTTGTCATGAACAACAAGTTGCCACCGCTCTGGCTGGTGGTGGGATTGATGATGTTTCCCCAAATTGTGGAGACCATCTACAGCCCGGTACTGACCCACATCGCCAGCCAGTTTCGGGTGAGCGAGGGGCAGGCATCCCAGACCCTGTCGGTCTATTTTCTGGCGTTTGCGGTGGGCGTGGTCTGCTGGGGGCGGCTATGCGATCTGATCGGACGGCGTCCCGCCATGCTGGCGGGTCTGCTCACCTATGGCGTCGGCACCTTGCTGGCGCTGCTGGCCAACCAGTTTGAAACCCTGCTGCTGGCCCGGGTCATCTCGGCCTTTGGCGCTGCGGTAGGATCCGTGGTGACACAGACCATGCTGCGCGATAGCTATCAGGGCAGCGATCTGGCACGGGTCTTCTCGGTGATGGGCATAGCGCTCTCCTTGAGCCCGGTGCTGGGGCTGCTCAGTGGTGGCCAGCTGGCGAGCGGGTTCGGCTATCTCGGAGTGTTCAGCGGTCTGCTGGTACTGGCAGTAGGTTTGCTGCTGGTGACCTGCTGGCAGTTGCCGGAAACCCGCCCGGCCACCAACCAGCGAGTCGCGCTCTGGCCGCTGGCGTGCCGGATGATAAAAGATGGTGGGCTCTGGCGCAGTGCCATGCTGGTTGCCCTGTTCAACACCATGCTGTTTGGTTACTACAGTCTGGCCCCGTTCCTGTTTGCTGGGTTGGGGCTGAGCACTGGCGAGTTTGGTTACTCGGGGATCTTGCTGGCGCTAGCGACTCTGCTCGGCGGCCTGCTCAACAAGCATCTGTTAGGGAGAGGGTGGCAGCCGTCCTCTCTGGTCAGGTTGGCTTGCGCTCTGGCGCTGGTCGCCGGGCTGCTGGTCTGGGCGAGTCAGTCCAGCCTCTGGTTCCTGTTGCCCATGATGGGTGTGGTGGTGGCCTTCGGGCTGGCTATCCCCAATGTGCTGAGTCAGGCGCTGCTGGCCTATCGCGAGGTCGCTGGCAGTGCTGGCGCCCTGTTCGGGCTTGGCTACTACCTGCTGCTCAGTCTGGGGTTGGCGGTGGCGGCCGGATTGCAGGATCTCGGCCTGTTGCTGAGTGGCTGTGGTCTGTCGGCGCTGATTTGCTGTGGGCGTCGTTCCACGTGAAACGTCAGTTGCCGATAAAGCGGTAGCCAATACCGGATTCGGTCTCGATAAGCGTCGGTTGCTGGGGGTTATCCCCCAGCTTTTTGCGCAGGCTGGCGATGACGATGCGCAGGTAGTGGGTGTCCTCCTTGTGGCTCGGCCCCCAGATGTCATTGAGCAGCTGGGTCTGCATCACCAGCTTGCCGGGGTGGCACACCAGCGCCTGCAACAGGGCGAACTCCTTGCGGGAGAGGGGGATCTCTTCGTCTTTCATGGTCACCTTGTGGCTGCTGACATCCAGCGTCAGGCCGCATTGGGGGAAGTGGCGCCGCTCGCCGCTGCTGACACCAGCCCGCTGGCGCAACAGCACGCGAATGCGGGCCATCATCTCGCCGATGCCAAACGGCTTGCTCATGTAGTCGTTGGCACCGGCATCCAGCAGCCGCACCTTCTCCTGCTCCGAATCGCGGGCCGACAACACCAGCACCGGATTGGGGTGGTGCTCGCGAATGGCCTGCAACACCTGAATGCCATCGCCATCCGGCAGACCGAGATCGAGGATCACCAGATCGGGGTTGAGGTGGCGATACTGCTCCAGCCCTTCATTGACCCCCACCGCCTCACTCACCTGATGCCCCTCGGCAATCAGGCTGATCCGCAGAAAGCGACGGATCGCCGCTTCATCATCTATGACCAGAATGTGTGCCATCGAACCTCCAGAGGCGAATGGTGGGAGGGGCTGATTGACCCGATCTGGCGGTCAGCCATCAGACCTCCGGTGAATTGAGGGCGAGCGGCAGGGAGATGCGCATGCAGGTTCCGTTGCCATTGGGGCCGGAGAAGGCCCAAATCTTGCCGCCGTGGGCCTCTATCATAGCGCGGGAAATGGCGAGGCCAAGCCCGGTGCCACGGCTGCCGCAATCGCCCACCGGCTGGGTGTAGAAGAGATTGAAGATCTTCTCCCGATCCGACTCGGCGATACCGACCCCGATATCGATGATGTCGATGATGAGGTCGGGCTCGGCCACCATCACCTTGAACTCGATGGGGGTGCCTGCCGGCGAGTAGCGGGAGGCGTTGTCGAGGATGTTGACCAGCACCTGCTCGATCAGGGCGCCATGGACATAGAGCTGGGGCACATGCTGATCGAAATGGACCAGCAGCTTGTGCTGGCGCCAGGAGGAGTCGAGTCGCTTGCGGGCGCTCTCCACCAGATCCGCCAGATCGACCCAGTCCCGTTTCAGCTGGAAGTCGGGGGAGCCGATGCGGGTCATATCCAGCAGATTCTGCACATAGCTGTGCAGGCGGCGCGCCTCCTCCTGCACCGAGTGGAGCAGTTCGTCACGGTCTTCGGCGGGGATCCGGTCACCATATTCCAGCAGAGTGCTGCCTGCCCCCATGATGGTCGCCAGTGGCGTCTTCAAATCGTGGGAGACCGAGGAGAGCAGGGCCGCGCGCATCCGGTCGGTCTCCGCCTGTAGCTGGCTATCGGCCAGCCGCTCGTTGAGGTCGATCCGCGCCAGCGCGGCGCGAATGTCGGTGAGCAGCGCCTGCAGCTGGTGTTCGGCAGAGGAGGAGAGCGGATTGGCCAGCGTTATGCCGATCACCAGATCATCGTTGAGGTGGTGATACTGGGCCTCGGCGGCATTGAGGGTCGCAGTGTGGGCCCCGGCGCTCTGCTTCTGGGCCAGACACCAGTCGATGGCCGCCTTGTCGGTCTGGCCGGGCCTGTGCTTCTCGTTGCCGAGCCGATCATTGAACTCCTTGTCAATCACCACGGTCGGCTGGCCTAGCGCCAGTGCAATGGCCTGGGCACCTTGTCTGAGCACCTCCTCCGGGCTGCTGGCGGTGGCCAGCCCCTGACTGAGGGAGAGCAGGGCATTGCCCAGCTGCTGGGTCTCGCGCAGACCGATCAGCTGTTGCCGCTGGCGGGAGGCGAGGCGTCCCGCCGTCATACCGACGATAAGCAGCACAAACAGGGTGAGCAGGTCGCTGTGGTTGGCGACGCTCAGGGAGAAGTAGGGGGCGGTGAAGAGCAGATTGTGGGCGATAAAGCCCAGCACCGCCGCCAGTGTGGCGGGCACCAGACTGGTGGTGAGGGCAGTCGCCAGCACCCCCAGTACAAAGATGAGCGGCAACGCTGCTGGTGGCAGCCAGTAGGAGAGTCCCCAGGCGGCGGCCGAGGTGATCCCCATGATCACCACTGCCAGCAGGCTGTGGTGTATATCCTTCGGGGTCGGGACGCGCATCCCCACTTCGGGCTTCTGCTTCTCGGTATCGACCAGCGTGATTTCGAGCCCCTGCGCCTGTTTGAGCAGGTGTTGCACCAGCGAGCGACGCCATGGCGCCTTGTGGGGTTTGCCGAGCAGCAGTTGGGAGACCTGCAGCTGTTCGGCGGTCTCCAGCAGGGTGTTGGCGACCGCCGGGCTTGATAGCGTCAGCACCTTGGCACCGAGGTGGGAGGCGAGCGCCAGCGCCTGCTCCACATCGGCCGAGCGGCGGCCATTGCTGTCGACATGCACCACCAGCCACGGGAGCTGACGGCGCTGGGCAAAGCGGTGGCCGTAGCGCACCAGCGCCGAGCCGTGCAGGTCGCCGAGGCAGACCATCAGCTTGCCCCGCAGCGGCAAGGTACTCTTGCCTGCTGCCTGCCACTGCAGTTGCAGATCGCCCTCCACATGGCTGGCGGCGGTCTGCATCGCCAGCTCCCGCAATGCGGTGAGGTTGTTGAGGGAGAAGAAGGATTGCAGTGCCGCCTTGGCCTGATGGGGCACATAGACCTTGCCCTCCTTGAGGCGGCCGAGCAGCTCCTTGGGGGGCAGGTCGATCAGCACCAGACTATCGGCTTCCAGCAGCACCTGATCGGGCAGGGTCTCTTTCACCCTGACCCCGGTCAGCTGCCACACCAGATCGTTGAGACTCTCCAGATGCTGCACGTTGAGGGTGGTGTAGACGTCGATCCCGGCGTTGAGCAGCTCCTCCACATCCTGCCAGCGCTTCTCGTGGCGGCTGCCGGGGGCGTTGCTGTGGGCCAGCTCGTCCACCACGGCGATGGCCGGTTTGCGGGCGAGCAGGCCGTCGAGATCCATCTCCTCCAGTCGCTGCTGGCGGTGCATGTGGATCTTGCGCGGCATGATGGCGAGCTTGTCGAGCAGGGCCAGCGTCTCCTGCCGGCCGTGGGTCTCCACCACGCCGATCAGGATGTCGACCCCCTCTTTGGCCTGTTCCCGCACAGCCTGCAGCATGGCGTAGGTCTTTCCCACGCCGGGAGCGGCCCCGAGAAACACCTTCAGCTTGCCCTTGTGCTCCTGTTCCAGGCTCGCCAGCAGGGCGTCGGCCCTTACCTCATCACGCATCCCCATGCTCCTGCATCAGACTCGCCAGCAGGGCGTCAGCGCTTGCTACATCAGCCATTGTTATCCCTATCGAGCCAACCGCCCGTTTCGAAAATCGAGGTCATCACCAAACCGGAATGGGCGCCATCAGGCGCCCTTTTTATGATCCAGTTGCAGATTCAGCTGGAGAATGTTGACCACCTGCGGGCCAAGGATACCAGCTTGTGTGGCCGACTTGACCTGCTCCGTCAGTTGGGCGGGATCCAGTCCACGTTCTTTGGCGACGCGGTCGACCTGAGCCAGCACCGCATCCAGCGGCAGATGGGGATCGAGGCCGGAGGCGGAGCGGGTCAGCATGGCGGGGGAGCGGGTTCCAGGCTGTGCCTTGGCCACCTGTTCGGCAAACTCTGCCCGCAGCGGTGAGCTCATCCCCAGATTGCTGGCGCTGCCGCCAATGGTGTTGAAATCGCTGGCTGAGGGGCGGGGATGGAAGTAGTCAGCCCGCTCGAATCTCTGCCCCAGCAGGGCGCTGCCGATGAGTTGCTGCTTGCTGTCGGTGAGCTGGCTGCCGTTGGCCTGCCAGGGGAACAGCAGTTGGGCCAGCCCGGTCACCGCCAGCGGATAACCCACTCCCAGCAGCAGGGTCAGGGTCAACAGGGTTCTGATTGCTATCATGATTCTCTTGCTCCAAATGGATGGCAGGGGATGCGGGTCTGACCCGCATCCCGGTTATGTCGTTACACCAGACCCAGGCCGGTAATGACCAGGTCGATCAGCTTGATGCCAATAAACGGCACCAGCAGGCCACCGACACCGTAGATCAGCAGGTTGCGGCGCAGCAGGCTGGCGGCCGAGCCTTTCAGGTCGACACCGCGCAGCGCCAGCGGCACCAGCGCCACAATGATCAGGGCGTTGAAGATGATGGCCGACAGGATGGCGCTCTGCGGGCTGCCCAGCTGCATCAGGTTCAGTGCCCCCAGTTGCGGGTAGGCGGCGATGAACAGGGCTGGCAGGATGGCGAAGTACTTGGCCACGTCGTTGGCGATGGAGAAGGTGGTCAGGGCGCCACGGGTCACCAGCAGCTGTTTGCCGACCAGCACCACGTCCAGCAGCTTGGTGGGGTTGGAGTCGAGATCCACCAGATTGCCCGCCTCCTTGGCAGCCTGGGTACCCTCATTCATGGCCAGCCCCACGTCAGCCTGCGCCAGTGCGGGCGCATCGTTGGCGCCGTCACCGCACATGGCGACCAGGCGACCATCGGCCTGCTCCTGCCGGATATAGGCGAGCTTCTTCTCCGGCGTCGCTTCGGCGATGAAGTCATCCACCCCGGCTTCGGCGGCGATGGCGGCGGCGGTTTTCGGGTTGTCTCCGGTGATCATCACGGTACGGATCCCCATATGGCGCAGGATCTGGAAGCGAGCCTTGATACCGGGCTTGATGATGTCCTTGAGGTAGACCACCCCCAGCAGTTTCTCCTGAGTGCAGACCAGCAGCGGAGTCCCACCCTGACGGGCGATGCTGTCGACTGACTTGAGCACCAGCTCCGGCACCGCCTTGCGGTCGAGGCTGAGGTAGTTCAACACGGCATCCACCGCACCCTTGCGATATTGATGACCGTTGCGATCCAGTCCGCTCAGCCGGGTTTCGGCGCTGAAGGGGATCACCTTGTCGCTCTCCAGCTGACTCGGCTTGGCCATGCTCTTGCTGGCCAGAGTCAGGATGGATTTGCCCTCCGGGGTGTTGTCACCCAGCGAGGCCAGCATGGCGGCTTGTGCCAGCAGGGCGGGGTCGACACCCGGTGCCGGGATCAACTCGTCGGCCATCCGGTTGCCGAAGGTGATGGTGCCGGTCTTGTCCAACAGCAGGGTGCGCACGTCACCGGCCGCTTCGACGGCACGGCCAGACTTGGCGATGACGTTCAGCTTCACCAGTCGATCCATACCGGCAATACCGATGGCTGAGAGCAGGCCGCCGATGGTGGTCGGGATCAGGGTGATAAAGAGGGCAATCAGGTAGAGGCGCGGTACCTGGGTGCCGTTGTAGTCGAGGAACCAGGGCAGGGTGGCGACTACCAGCAGGAAGATCAGGGTCAAGCCCACCAGCAGGGCGTCGAGCGCCATCTCGTTGGGGGTCTTCTGGCGCTTGGCCCCTTCCACCAGTGCAATCATCCGATCCAGCGTGCTCTCGCCCGGATTGTTGCTGACGCGCACCCAGATCTCGTCGGAGACGACCGTCGTGTTGCCGGTCACGCCGCTGCGGTCGGTACCCGACTCGCGGATGACGGGGGCGGATTCGCCGGTGATGGCGGCCTCGTTGACCGAGGCGATACCAGCGACCACTTCGCCGTCGGCCGGGATCATCTCGCCGCTGCGTACCAGCACCAGATCCCCCTTCATCAGGCTGGTGGCGGGTACCCATTCGCCCTGACCATCTTTTGCGTTAGCCACCCGGCGGGCCTTGAGCTGGCTCATGCCCGCTTTCAGGCTGTCGGCGCGGGCCTTGCCGCGCCCCTCGGCCAGGGTTTCCGCGAAGTTGGCAAACCAGAGGGTCAGCCAGAGCCAGGCGGTCAGCTGCCAGGCCAGCGAGGGGGCGACGCCGGAGAAAGGCTGCCCCAGCAGGGACTCCACGGTCGCCATGACTGCGGCCAGCCAGAGGGTGAACAGGATGGGGCTGCCAAACAGCGCCTTGGGATTGAAG
Organism: Aeromonas sp. Y318-3; assembly: GCF_027706185.1. Lineage (NCBI taxonomy): Bacteria > Pseudomonadati > Pseudomonadota > Gammaproteobacteria > Aeromonadales > Aeromonadaceae > Aeromonas > Aeromonas sp. Y318-3. The sequence goes on along the minus strand of NZ_JAPDCN010000020.1, from coordinate 42,580 downwards.
CGATAGAGGGCCTCAACCATTGCCTGGATGATCTGTGATTTCTGTTTTTTGCCCTTCACCAACATGGTGTCGGTGCTCATTGCAGTGGACTTGCTCATTGGAAAGCTCCCAGCATCAGATAGTTGGCCATTGGCATCCGGATGGTGATCGAAAGGGTCTGGTTCATCAGAATGCACCTCCGATCAGACTCAGATGTTCGGCCACCGGGCCCAGTGCCAGCACCGGCAGGAAGGAGAGGCCACCTATCAGCAGGACGGTGATGATCAGCAGGGTAACGAACAGCGGGCCGCTGATGGGGAAGTCCCCTACGCTCGTCTCCTGACGGGGCGCGCGGGCCAGCTGACCGGCGATGGCCAGTACCGGAATGATGTAGCCGAAGCGACCGAGCAGCATGGCCAGACCGATGGCGATGCACTGCCAGTTGTCACCGGCGGCAAAACCGGCGAAGGCGGAGCCGTTGTTGCCGGCAGCCGAGGCATAGGCATAGATGAGGCGTGACAGACCGTGCGGGCCATCATGGCCGATGATGCTGCTGGCATCCGGCATCAGCAGGGTGACACCACCGATCACCAAAACCCCCACCGGCATGACCAGCATGCTGGCGACGACCCACTTCATTTCGGTGATGCCGAGGCGTTTGCCCAGATAGGTCGGGGTACGTCCCACCATCAGGCCGCACAGGAACACGGTCAGAAGCACGAACAGCATCATGCCGTAGATACCGGAGCCGACCCCGCCGAAGATGACCTCACCCAGCAGCATGTTGATCATGCCCACCATGCCGCCGAGCGGAGTAAAGCTGTCGTGCATGGCGTTGACGGCACCGTTGGAGGCGGCAGTAGTCGCCACTTCCCAGATGCTGGAGAGCACAGGGCCGAAGCGGCTCTCCTTGCCTTCCCAGTTGCCAGCCATGTTGCTGGCGTCAGTAGTGAGCTGGGCGAGGGCGGGATCCGGTTTCAGCTCCTGGGAGAGGGAGACGAAGAGCCCCAGCACCAGCATGAGGGTCATGGCACCGAGAATGGCGCGGCTGTGGGCCATGTCCTTCACATAGCGGCCCAGAGTAAAGACCATGGCGGCGGCGATGGTGAGCAGGGCGACCATCTCCAGCCAGTTGGAGAGGGCTGTCGGGTTCTCGAACGGATGTGCCGAGTTGATGCCGAAGAAGCCGCCGCCGTTGGAGCCAAGCTGCTTGATGGCGATCTGCGAGGCCGCCGGGCCGAGGGGCAGCAGCTGCTCCTGACCTTCCACACCGTGGAACGACAGATAGGCGGAGAGGCTTTGCGGCACACCTTGCCATACCAGCACCAGCGCCATGATCAGCGCGATGGGCAGCAGCACATAGAGGCAGAAACGCACCAGATCCTGCCAGAAGTTGCCAAGGTTGATGGTCTGCTGACGGGCGATACCGCGGAACAGGGCAATGGCGACGGCGGCGCCCGTCCCTGCGGAGACGAAGTTCTGGGTGGTCAGGCCCACCATCTGGCTGAAGTAGGAGAGGCTGGCCTCACCGGAATAGGCTTGCCAGTTGGTGTTGGTCATAAAGCTGACCGCGGTGTTGAATGCCAGTTGCCAGCTCAGACCCGGCAGTTGTTGCGGGTTGAGGGGCAGCAACCCCTGAGCCATCAGGATCAGGAACAGCAGACCGAAACCGGCGCCGTTGAAGGCCAGCAGGCTGAGGGCGTAGGACTTCCAGTCCTGCTCCCGTCCATCGGTGCCACAGCAAGCCAGCGTGGCGCGCTCGACCGGTGCCAACCAGCGGATTTTGCCTTCAAATACCCGGTAGATGTAGTTGCCCAGCAGCGGTGCTGGTAGCAGAACCAGCAGCACGAAGGCCACCGGATAGATTATTTCTTGCCACATGTTCTAGTTCCTCACTCGTGGTCACGGCGCGTCAGGGCACGCATTGGATTGCTCACGAGGCTCGGCAGTTTGCTGGCCACCGGGTAGATAATTTCTTGCTGCATATAGGTAGTCCCTCACTCGTGACTGCGCGTGAGTGCGCGCATCAGATAGGCCATCAAGGCGAGGACGAGCAGCAGATATAGCCAATTCATATCGACTCCATTGAGATAATTAGCTGCGAGAGCCGATGTAAGACCATATCGACTCTGTTGGTGTCATTGACGCTGAAAAGGGTATGTAAAACAGGCGTAAAGGCGCCATAAAGCGCCATGTGGCAGGCGTAAAATCGGCGTAAAGAACGACGGATCTGCGAGAGAAATGGCGAGGAGGGATCAAAAAACCCGGCCTGAGCCGGGTTTGGATGAAGGGATTACATGGCTGTAGACGCCGGCTGCTCGTGACAGGCCAACTTCATCTGTCCTTAGCGCATAGTGACGAACTCTTCAGCACTGGTCGGATGGATAGCCACGCAGTTGTCGAAATCTGCCTTGGTGGCGCCCATCTTCATGGCGACGCCGAAACCTTGCAGGATCTCGTCCATCGCAAAGCCGATGCCATGCAGACCGACCACCTTCTCTTCCGGGCCGACGCAGACCAGCTTCATCCGGGTGGGCTGGCGATGCTGGGTCAGCGCAGAGTACATGGCGGTGAACTGGCTGCGGTAGACCTTCACCTGGTCCTCGCCGTATTGGGCGATGGCTTCCGGTTCGGTCAGGCCGATGGTGCCGATGGGCGGGTGGCTGAACACCACGGTCGGCACCAGATCGTAGTTGAGGTGCTCGTTCGGCTTGTTGTTGAACAGCCGCTCGGAGAGGCGACGGCCCGCAGCGACGGCCACCGGGGTGAGCTGGATGCGACCCGTGTTGTCACCCACTGCATAGATGTTGGCGACGGAAGTGTTCTGGAACTTGTCGGTCGGGATAAAGCCCTTCTCGTCCAGCGCGATGCCTGCGGCAGCCAGATTGAGGTTGTCGGTAGCCGGTACCCGGCCGATGGCCCAGATCAGGCAGTCGACGGTGAGGTGGCGACCATCTTCCAGTTGCAGGGTCAGGCTGTTGTCAGCGTTCTTGAGCACGGCTTTGGGAATGGCGTGGGTGTGCAGCTTGGGCCCTTCCTGCGCCATGATTTCGACCAGAGTCTCGTGGATCATGGGGTCGAAGTTGCGCAGCGGCGCGTGCTTGCGCACCACCAGATGGGTCTCTGAGCCGAGTGCCTGCATCACCCCGGCGATCTCGACTGCGATGTAGCCCGCGCCAACTACGGCAACCCGCTTGGGTTGGCTTTGCAGGTCAAAGAAACCGTCGGAGTCGATACCCAGCTCGGCTCCCGGGATCGCTGGAATTTCCGGGCGGCCACCGGTGGCGATCAGGATGTGATCAGCCGTGTAGTGCTCGCCATTGACCTCGATGGTGTTGCTGCTGACGAAGCGGGCGAAGCCCTTGATGACGGTGATCTGGTTCTTGCCCAGTACGTTCTGATAGGACTGGTGAATGCGGCCGATGTAGGCCTGGCGGGACTCGACCAGCTTGGCCCAGTTGAAGTGGTTGAGGGTGGTGTCAAAGCCGTAGTCGGCGCCATATTTCAGGGCATCAGCGATCTGACCTGCATACCACATGGCCTTCTTCGGTACGCAGCCTACGTTGACGCAGGTTCCACCCAACTCTTTGGCTTCAATCAGGGCAACTTTCTTACCGTACATGGCAGCCCGGTTGGCAGACGCAATACCGCCGCTGCCGCCGCCGATGGCGATATAGTCAAAATGCTGTGCCATTGCGAGGTTCTCCGCTCATTAAGAATGCAATCACAGCATGATGGGGATAAAGCGGCTGGCTCACAAGAGCCAGCGCTCAGTTATGTTGGATCGGCAGGCGAATATGGAACTGGGCGCCCTGGCCCGGTTCGCTGGCACAGCTGATACGGCCTTTCAGCAGTTGCACCACCAGGTTGTAGATGATGTGGGTGCCAAGACCGCTGCCGCCCTGACCCCGCTTGGAGGTGACGAAGGGATCGAAGATGCGCGGCAAGATTTCGGGCGGGATGCCGCGGCCGTTGTCCGAGTAGTCGATAAACAGCTCTTCTCCCTGCTGTTCCACCTTGATGGTGATCTTCTTCGGTTTGTCCCAGTTGTCGAACCCGTGGTTGATGGAGTTGAGGATCAGGTTCGAGTAGATCTGGGTAAAACTGCCCGGGAAGGAGAAGATAGACAGCTTGGGATCGCACTGGATATCCACTTCGCACTGGCTCTTCTTCAGTTTGTGGCCAAGCGAGACCACCACCTGATGCAGGTTGTCGGCAAGGCTAAAGTTGTAGCGCGCTTCCGATGACTGGTCGACCGCTACCTGCTTGAAGCTGGCAATCAGCTCGGAGGCGCGCCGCAGGTTGCTCTGCAGCAGTTGCATCGACTCGTCGAGGTTGATGGTGAACTCGTTGAGATAGGAGCGCGACAGCTGCTTGGAGTCGATATGGGACTTGAAGTCGGCGACCCGCTCCTGCAGGTAGGAGGAGGCGGTCACGCTGATGCCGATCGGAGTGTTGATCTCGTGTGCCACCCCGGCTACCAGCGAGCCGAGGGAGGCCATCTTCTCCGACTCCACCAGGGTCTGCTGGGCCTGTTTCAGGTCATCGTACGCCTTGCCCAGCTGGTTGTTGGCTTCACTCAGGCTGCGGGTACGTTCCACCACCTTGCCTTCCAGCTGTTCGTTGAGCTGGATTATCTCCCGCTCGACCTTTTTCAGCTGGGTGATGTCGTAGCCGAAGCCGATCTGGTATTTGAGGTTGGGGCCATCGTAGAAGGGGACGAAGGTCCATTGCAGTACCAGCTCATGGGCCTGCTGGTCATGCATGATGACCTCTTTGTCTGATAGTGAACCTTCCGCTGCCAGAATATCGTTCAGCTCTTCCCGCTGTGCCGGACTGACAAAGAGATCCAGCCAGTTGTGCTGCAACAATTCTTGCTGGTGGTAGCCGGTCAGCAGTATGGCTGCCGGGTTGATGCTGGCGATGGTCAAATCCGGCTCCATGCAGCAGATGACCATGTTGGCGGAGTTGATCAGGGTGGCAGAGAAGTCCCGCTCCTTTTGCAGCTGTTCCACCGCCTGATGGCGAGCAACCAGCTCGTCACGCAGTCGGGTACGCATCTGGTTGAGGGTGGAGACCAGGGTATCCAGCTCATCGGGTTTCTTGCGTGGCTGCGGGCGGCCTTCCAGCTCCAGCGCCATGTCGAGCCGATCGAGGTTGAACTTTTGGGCGTAGTTGGCGATGCGGTTGATGTGCCTGACCACCAGATAGTAAATGATGATCAGGATGCAAAATGAGACCACCAGGGTCTTGATGGTCTGGCTGACCATGATCAGCACCGATTTTTCGATGAGGCGCTGGTAGATCTGCTCGAGAGAGGCGGCAACGAACAGCTTGCCGACGATTTCACCCTGATAGGTGAGGTTGAATTCGCGCGAGATATCATAGCTTTCCCGCTCGACCCCCTGGGTCAGCAGCGGGACTTCGGAGTTGCCGAGCATCTCCTTGACCATCACGAACTGCATGTTGGGCAGGTTCATGATCCCTTCAATTTGCACTTTAACCTGCTCTTCATCCAGGTTCCACAAGCTGGCTGCGATGGGTTGCAGGAACGAGGCCTCGATCTGGCCGATGCTGTCTTCGATGACGGCGACATCCTTGCGGTAATCCCACGCGAGTTGCAGCGCCGTAATGATCATCGCCAATACGGTACTGCAGACCAGAATGTAGGAGAGCAGGCGATATGAGAGTCCGTTGCGGCCTACGGCCCTGGCGGTCTTGGTGAAGAGTCCTGACATGGCGTCCTTGCGGTCTGGATGTGGTGTTTTTTAGTTTAACTGCTTCATGCACTTATGTCGTCTTTCCTGCGAAGCATAAAAAAGGCCCCGTATCGGGGCCTTTGCATGTGATTGATGATTAATGTCCGCCGTTTGCTTTGGGCGGAATGGTTTCATCGAATACCGGCAAGGGTTTGTGCTCGGAAGCCAGATAGGTGTATATCACCGGCAGCACGAACAGGGTGAACAGGGTACCGATGGCAAGACCTGCCACGATGACGATACCGATACTGAAACGCTGTGCCGCACCGGCGCCTGCGGCGTAGAGCAGCGGGATCAGACCGGCAATCATGGCCGCCGTGGTCATCAGAATCGGGCGCAGACGAACCTTGGCGGCTTGCATCACGGCTTCCATCCGGTTCATGCCGCGCAGCAGCTGCTCTTCCTTAGCTACTTCACAGATCAGGATACCGTGCTTGGTAATCAGACCCACCAGGGTGATGAGGCCCACCTGGGAGTAGATGTTCATGGTCGCCATACCCCATGCCAGGGCAATCAAGGCCCCGCTGATGGCAAGCGGTACAGAGACCATGATGACCAGCGGATCACGCACCGACTCGAACTGGATTGCCAGCACCAGGAAGATGATGGCCAGTGCCAGCGCGAAGGTGGCATAGAGCGCATTGCCTTCGGTGACAAACTGACGGGCTTCACCCATGAAGTCGTAACGATAGCCTTGCGGCAGCTTCTCGTCAGCGGTGGTCTGGAACCAGTTGATCGCATCACCCATGGCCACGCCCGGAGCCGGAACGGCGCCTATGGTGGCGGAGTTCAGCTGGTTGAAGTGGGGTAGGGCGCGGGGCTCGCCAACCACTTCAATGGTGATCAGGCTGCCGAGCGGGATCGACTTGCCGTCTGCTGCCCGCACGTAATAGCCCTTGATGGACTCCGGATTGAGACGGTACTTGCGCTCGACCTGCGGGATCACCTCGTAGGAGCGGCCATCCAGGTCGATACGGTTGACGTAACCGTCCGCCATCATGGTGCCCATGGTGATTCCGATATCCTGCATGGTGATGCCGTAGGCACCCGCCTTGTCCTTGTCGATGCGGATCTTCATGGTGGCGGAGTCGTAGTTCAGATCGAGATCCGAATAGACGAACTGACCGTTACTCTGCGCCGCTGCCAGAATTTCCCCGGCCACCAGGAACAGGCTTTCGAAGCTGTTCGGGGTGGTGATGACGAACTGGATCGGCAGACCACTCGATGCACCCGGCAGTTCCGGGAACTGGAAGGTGGTGATGGCCATGCCCGGGATGTCTTTCACCAGATTGGCGACCCGGTCCAGCACCTCTTTCTGGCTCGCTTCACGCTGGCTCCAGGGCACCATGGAGGCGATACCGAACGCCTGGTTGGCGTTGAACACCCCTGAGAAGACCTGGGAGAAGGCGATCTCGGGCTGGTCGTCCAGGATCTTGTTCACATCCGCCATGGTGTTTTCGATGTAGTCCAGGTTGGCGTTGGACGGTGCGGTACCCAGCACGGCCATTACCCCCTTGTCCTCTGACGGTGCCAGTTCGCTCGGGATGAACTTGAACAGCAGCGGCAGGCTGGCGAAGACGATGACGGCGAACACCACGATGACGGGGCGCTTTTTCATCACGGCGTGCAGCATGCTGTCGTAGCGATCGGTCATCCGCTCCAGCAGGTGGTGGACTGTGCTCTCGAATTTGCCCGGCTTCTCGTTGGCCTTGAGCATCTTGGAACACATCATCGGTGACAGAGTCAGGGCGATGATGCCCGAGACGAACACGGCGCCAGCCAGCGTCAGGGCAAACTCCTTGAACAGGGAGCCTGTGATGCCCCCCATCAGGGCTATAGGCGCGTATACCGCCGCCAGAGTAACCGTCATGGCGATAACCGGCACCGCAATTTCACGGGTACCGATAATGGCGGCCCGGAACGGTTCTTCCCCCTCCTTGATATGGCGGTCGACGTTCTCCAGCACCACGATGGCGTCATCCACCACCAGACCGATCGCCAGCACCATCGCCAGCAGAGTCATCAGGTTTATCGAGAAGCCGAACATATCCATCATCATCACCACGCCGATAAGACTGAGCGGAATAGTGATGATCGGGATGATGACCGCGCGGAACGAACCGAGGAACAGGGTGATGACCACCAGAACGATGGCGGCAGCCTCCAGGATGGTCTTGATAACCTCGTGGATGGACTCGTTGATCGCCACGGTGGAGTCATACATCACGTTGAGACGCATGGTGCTCGGCATGTTGCGCTCAAGGCTCGGCAGCAACGCCAGCACATCGTGGGCGATGTTGATGGGGTTGGCTGTCGGCGCGGCGTTGACCGCCATGACCACGGCTTCGCGTCCGTTGGCGCTGGCGCGATAGATGTCGTGGCTCTTCTCGAGGGTCACCTTGGCAATGTCGGAAAGGCGGATCACCTTGCCGTCACGGGTAGCAACCACCAGACGCTTCAGCTCGTCGACGTCCTTGACCTGGGTCTCGGCGTTGCCGTTGAACAGGGTAAAGTAACCGGTCGCCTGACCTGTCGCGGACTGATAGTTGTTGCTGTTGAGCACCGTCATCACGTCACTGGCAGTCAGGTTGAAGGCCGCCATCTTGGCCGGATCCAGCCATACCCGCAGGGCAAACTCGACACCACCGTAGAGATCAACCTTGGAGACCCCGCCCACGGTAAAGAGCTGCGGCTTGATAACCCGCTCCAGATAGTCGGTGATCTGGCTGGAATTGAGCTCCGGGCTGGTAAAGCCGAGGTAGAGCACCGCCGTGGTTGAACCGGTGGAGGAGGTGACCGACGGGTCTTCCGCCTCTTTCGGCAACTGGGATCGCACCGAGTTCACCTTCGCCAGGATGTCGGACAGCGCGGCGTTGGGGTCGGTGTTGAGCTTCATGTACGCAGTGATGGTGGAGCTGCCCAGCTGGCTGGAGGAGGTCATGAAGTCGATGTTGTCGGCTTGCGCGACCGCCTGTTCCAGCGGCTGGGTGATGAACCCCTGGATCAGATCAGAACTGGCGCCATAGTAGCCAGTGCTGACGGTGATCACCGTGTTGGTCACCTCGGGGTATTCCCGTACCTGCATCTTGAAGATGGCCTGAAAGCCCAGCAAGGCGATCAGGAAGCTGAGCGAGATCGCCAGCACAGGCCGTTTTATAAATATGTCAGTAAATCGCATCGCAGATCTCCGCGCTTACAGCATCGGGGTTTGTGCCGGAACGGCCAGGGCGTCGTTCTCGACCACATGCACCTTGGTGTCGTTGCTCAGGCGAACCTGACCCGACAGTACGATCTGGTCACCGGCCTGGATGCCGGAGAGCACATGCACATCGTTGCCACGGCGCTCACCGGCCTTGACCACAACCTGCTTGGCTCGCAGCACTTTCACCTTGTTACCCTCTTTGTCGGTCTCTTCGCCCTCTTTGAGCACGTAGACGTTCTGACCGTAAAGGGTGAAGGAGATAGCGCTCTGCGGGATCACGATCTGATCTTTCACCGTCGGCAGAATGATGCTGGCGCGGGCGAACATACCGGAACGCAGCTGACCGTCGTTGTTCGGAATGTCTGCCTGTACCTGGATCAGGCCGCTCTGGAAGTTGACCGCAGGTTCGATGGCGGTGATATGACCGTCAAACTGGGTTTGCGGATAGGCATCCACATTGATCTTGATGGTCTGGCCCAGCTTGATTTTGGAGATATCGGTCTGGGGCACGGTGAAGCGCAGGCGCATCACGCTGGTATCTTCCAGGCGCACGATATCTGTGCCCGGCTGCAGATACTGACCGAGGAACACATTGCGCAGGCCGACCACGCCGCTAAAGGGCGCACGGACTTCACGACGGGCAATGGTCGCCTTCAGACTCTCGATATCTGCTTCCAGCGAGCGATAGGCCGCTTCGGCTTCATCCAGCTGCTCTTTGGAGATGGAGCTGGTCTTGTAGAGGTTCTGGAAACGATCGAACTTGGCTTTTGCCGCTGGCAGCTTGGCCTGGGAGGCGCGCAGATTGGCCCGCTCCACGGTGGAGTCCAGGCTCAGCAGCAGCTGGTCAGCCTTGACCGGTTTGCCTGATTCGAAGGTGATGGCGTCAATGGTACCTGCCAGTTCGGTGGAGAGGGTCACCCCCTGATTCGGCTCGATGAAGCCGATCGCTTCGATGGTCGGTACCCAATCCTGCGCCTTGGTCACCATAGCGGTGACGGGGAATTCGGGTTCCGGCCGGTTGGCCATGTATTGGGCAATCATCTTCTGTTTGAACAAATTGAAGCCGATGACGCTGCCAAACAAGGCGATCGCTATCAGCAACATAATGGCCATCCACTTTTTCATGAACAGGCTCCTGAGGTGGAAAGAATGGGGGATAAAATGGCATTCCAGCTGGCCCGGATCGCGGTTTCCAACTGCGATTCGGTCAGCGTGATGTTGTGAACCCTGCACTGCAGGGCCAGATGCATGACACTGTCCAGACTCAACACCTGGAGTGCCCGTATCGGTAAATCAATAAACAATCCTTGTTCAACGCCCTGTTCAAAAAATCGGTCCAGAGGCTCCCAGGCAGCCAGAATGACAGGATTGGTCTCCAATTCTGCCCCTAGCGGAGAGCTCTCGTACTGCAATTTGCACCGGATAGCGTTGGGTTCGTTAACAAAAATGGCATGAATATTGAGCCATAATTGGCGAAATTGTTGAAATGAAACTTTATCGATTGCTACATCGGCCATGACCATGGGCACACACTGCAAGATAGTGTGCTGGTGCAGTTGCCGGATCAGATCATCCTTGTCGCCGAAGTAACGATAGATGGTGCCGGTGGCAACATTGGCCTTCTTGGCGACTTCCGCAATCGACAGACCATGAAAACCCCGTTCACCCAGCACCTCATGGGCCGCGTTGAAGATGCTCTCTTTTTTATCCAGAATCATCAGTGTGACTTTCGATTGAATGAACGTTCATTCATTCTAGATGGGCATCAAATCAAGTCAAGGCAGCAAGGTGATTTGCGACTGCGATCTGCCCCTTTTCGGCTGTCAGCAGGGGAATAGAGGAAGAAAAGTGCGCAATGTGCTTGAAAAAACAACGAACAGTGTTTCGGTGACAGAAAAGTGTAGACAAACCAGCAACCATCATTAATAATGCGCCCCGTTCGACAGCGTAGCGCCCGTAGCTCAGCTGGATAGAGCGCTGCCCTCCGGAGGCAGAGGTCACAGGTTCGAATCCTGTCGGGCGCACCATCAAAAGTGCGTCGGTTAAACGGGCGTTGTTGTGGAACGAAAACAGCTGTGGTGGCTGTAGCTCAGTTGGTAGAGTCCCGGATTGTGATTCCGGTTGTCGTGGGTTCGAGCCCCATCAGCCACCCCATTTTACAGCTTGTCAGGTACGCGAAGGTGGCGGAATTGGTAGACGCGCTAGCTTCAGGTGTTAGTGCCCCCCGGGTGTGAGGGTTCGAGTCCCTCTCTTCGCACCATACTTGCTGTATGACGAGGATGACCATCAGGTCGTCTTTGTTTTTTTGAAGTAAACTATTTTGAAAGAAATAGCCTCGGTGATTAGCGCAGTCCGGTAGCGCATCTGGTTTGGGACCAGAGGGTCAAAGGTTCGAATCCTTTATCACCGACCACATTTAGAAAAACCTCGCTTCGGCGGGGTTTTTTGCTTTCTGGCCTCCGCTGGGCCAGTACTCTCTCCCTGTTACGTCTGTTTACACTCTATTTGGGCAGCGCGCCCTGCCTTTCGGTTATGCTTCAGCCTCGAGTCACTGACAACCGGATGTCATCGGCCCATTTCAGGCATTTTTCCATGAATAACAAAATTTCCTTTGCTTGCTCTCCCGCCCTGCTGGCTGCCTTGCTGCTGGGTGGCTGTACCATCAAGCCGCCATCCACCGATGTGATGATGGGCTCCATTGCATCACAACCGCAGGAGGAGCGCTCTCTCTCCCCCTTGCTGACCAGCGGTGATTTTTGCGTTGCGGTGTCCCAACAGAAGGTGTTGGCACAACCTTGCAGCGGAAAAGACGATCAACTGTTCGAGTGGGATCTGGGTGAGTTGCGCCTGCAGGATCTCTGTTTGCAAGCCAAAAACGACAGCGAAGTGATGCTGGCACCCTGTGACGGTCAGGCGCAGTGGGAGTGGCAGAAAGACAGGCTGTTCAACAGCAAGGTCTCCCGCTGCCTCGATGTGGCTGGGAGACGCCATACCCCCGGCACGCCGCTGCGGCTGGCTGAATGCTACGGCGGAGCGAACCAGAGCTTCAGCTGGCAGCGGCCCAATCCCTGGCTGGAGACCCTGAAAAAACAAAGCCTCACATGGTGAGGCTTTGCTGAATCGGATGTCGGGATGAAGAGGATCAGGCGGCGCTGACGCTCTCCAGCTCGAACAGTTTCTCCAGATAGACGGCGACGCCATCTTCGTCAGAGGTGAGGGTCTGCTCATACTCCGGCAGCGCCATTTTCAGGCGATCATGGGCGTTGCCCATCACGATGCCGCGTCCCACCATGGTCAGCATCTCGAAGTCGTTCATGCCATCGCCGAAGGCGATCGCCTCCGACATGTCGAACCCGTTCTGCTCCAGCACGGCTCGCACAGCATTGCCCTTGTGTACCCCGGCGTGCATCACTTCGAGGCAGTCCGGCAGGGAGAAGGTGACGTTGAGCTGATCGCCATAGCGCTGGTTGAGGTGCGCCTCGATCTTCAGCAGCTTCTCGTGGTCGCCGATGTAGAACACCTTGTTGATCTGCTCTTTCGGTTCCTGTTTCAGGTCATCGACCAGGCGGTAGGTGAACCCTGACTCGTCGTGGAACTGCAGCAGCCAGGGCAGCTCTTCTTCCACCACCCAGTCATCACCCTGATAGACATTGAGGTGGATAGAGGGGTCGCGCTCCAGCGCAATCAGTTCGGCGGCGATCTCGGTCGGCAGCGGCTGGTTGAAAATCAGCTGATCCTGTTTGTCATGGACCACGGCGCCATTGGAAGTAATAAGGTAGATGTCCATCCCCAGCGCATCGCGGAAGCTGCGAACGTCAACGTGATGACGGCCGGTGGCGACCACGAATTTCACACCTTGTTCTACCAGGCGGTGCAGGGTATCCCGGGTACGGGGAGAGATCTGGTGCTGCTTGTTGAGCAGAGTGCCATCGAGATCGGATACAACTACCTTGAACATCATTACCTCGGCATCGATTGAAAACAGGGGCAGTTTACCTTAGCCCGCACTGTCACCCCATTTATTTAGGGTTACAAAAAATAGCCAGCTCAGAAGCGGGCGAAAAAGTCGACCATCGCGGTCAGGGCGGGCTGGCGCTTGTCATCGGATTCGATAAACAGCTCGTGCCAGGCCCCCTCGATCCGCAGCGGTTTGCCCCCTTCGCACTTGGCCATGGTGCAGAAGCGATCCTGCGCGGCATTGTCCACCACGCTGTCGTTGCCAGCTTGCAGCACCAGCAGCGGGGTTTTGATGGCGCCCGCATCGGCAATGGCGGCATCGGCACCGGTGATCCCCTGATAAATCCAGTGCGCGGTCGCGCCACCCAGCTTGATCTGCGGGTGCTGCTCGTAGATTTGGCGGAAGGCTTGATAGCGGGGCTGGCTGTGAGTCAGTTCGTTATCGGCAAAGCCGTGATCTTGATAGGCGCCCTGGCCGGGGCCGTAGGGAGGCTCACCAATCCAACCGCCGACCGTGCCTATGGTGCTAGCCAATCCCTTGGCCAGCCACTTGGGCAGACCGCCGAGATTGATGCCCAGCATGGGGGAGGAGAGCACGGCCGCCTTGATATCATCGGGCCAGCGTTCCAGATAGCGGGCCGAGATGGCTCCGCCCATGGAATGGGCCAGCAGGAACAGCTTGGCAGGCTGGTCCGCCATGATGATCTGGTCGTGAAACTGCTTGAGATCGACCACATAATCGTCGAACTGGTCGACATATCCCTTCTGCGGGTCATTCAGCATCCGGTCGGACATCCCCTGACCGCGATGGTCGATAAGGTAGAGGCTGTAGCCCTGACGCCAGAGATCCCACGCCAGCTCCTGATACTTGAGGTAGCTCTCGACCCGGCCATTGACGATCAGGATGGCGCGATCAACCTTGGCTTGCCGCAGCGCAGCATAGCGGATGGTCACCCCATCCTTGCCCTTGAACTCTCCTTCCACCGCATGCTGGCGCCAGAAGTCGGGCAGGGTTTGCTGGTAGAGGCTGGGTACATCGGCTTCGCTGGTGAGCTGATAGGTATTGGTCACGGCAAGGGCTCCGGCAGAAAACAGGGTCAGGGCCAACAGGGAAAGAGAGAGGGGTTTCATCAGGCACACTCCTGTTGCCAATGGTGATAAAGGGCGGTGATATCCTCCGAGCAAAGCAGCACCATGCTGGCTTGCAAGCGGGGCAGGGGCCAGTCCCACCACTGCATCTCTTGCAGCATGAGGATCTGCTCATCACTGAAGCGACGGCGGATCGGCTGGGCCGGGTTGCCGCCGACTATGGTGTAAGGGGCCACATCTTTGGTCACCACGGCGCGGGTGGCGATGACGGCGCCATCACCTATGGTGATGCCGGGCATGATCATCGCTTCCGAGCCGATCCAGACATCGTTGCCAATCCGGGTGTCCCCCTTGCGCAGAAAGCCGCTGCGGGCCCCTTCGCCAAAGGTGTCGGGATTGAACGGGAAGGTGGAGACCCAATCCAGCCGGTGGCCCTGATTGCCCGCCAACATGAAGGTGGCGCCCGAGCCGATGGAGCAGAATTTGCCGATGATCAGCCGGTCCACCTCGCCCCAGAGGCCGCTCTCCCAGGTGTCGCGGGTCGAGCCATCGCCGAGCAGGTAGCGGACGCAGTGATCCTCGAACGGCTTGCCGTGGTAGTAGCCGGAGTAGTAGCTGTAGTCGCCGGCCTCTATGTTCGGGTTGGTCAGGTGATCCCGGATGATTTGCGATTCCAGCCAGCTGCCAAAAGGGTTATCCATCACTCCTCCTGCGGATCGTCCTGTTCGCTCTGCTGCGCCCACCCTTTGCGGGTCAGCTGCATCCGTTGCCACCACTCTTCGTCCGCCAGAATTTCACCGGCCGGGCCGAGCTGGGGGTAGGGCATCTCTTTCTCTTTGCAGAGCTGGGCATAGATAGGATAACCCCCCTCGAACAGGATGCTGTTTTGCTCCTCCAGCGTGAGCGGGCAGCCGCGTTGATAGCAACCGGCCAGCTCGCGCTGGCGCTGCGCCTCGTAGAGGATGGCGGCGGCAGCCACCGAGACGTTGAGGGACTGCACCATGCCCACCATGGGGATGACGATATGGTGATCGGCCAGGGCCAGCGCCTCTTCACCGATGCCGTGCTTCTCCTGACCCACCAGAATGGCGGTTGGTTTGGTGTAGTCAATGGCGCGAAAATCGACCGAGCTGTCGGAGAGGTGGGTCGCCAGGATCTGCATGCCGGAGGCTTTCAGCTCTGCAACGGCTGTGCCGATATCCGGGTGCAGTTTTACATCCACCCAGTTCTGGCTGCCGCGGGCGGTGCCCTTGCGCTTGTGGATCCAGGTTTTGGGCCAGACGGCGTGTACCCGGTGGATGCCGATGGCATCGGCGGTACGCACGATGGCGGCCAGATTGTGAGGTTTATGGACCTCTTCCATACAGACGGTCAAATCGAGCTGACGCTGGGCCAGCATGTCGGTGATGCGCTTGAAGCGTTCGGGGGTCATGGCTTGTCTCTATAAAAGCAGCAGGCGGCTTGCGCCGCCTGTGTTCAGTTCTTCTGTCGGCTCACCTTGAGCACGTTGGGCATCACGCGGATCTTGCGCATGATGTTGGCCAGGTGGATGCGGCTCTTGGTGGTGATGAGCAGGCTGACCTGATAGACCCGGCCATCCTTCTCTTCGGTGCTGATGGCGTGAATATTGGCGCCGGTGGCGGCAATCACGTTGGCCAGCTCGGCCAGCGCACCCTGATGGTTGACGATCTCGATGCTGATGCCGGTGCGGAACTCCTGTTCCTGCTCCTTATCCACTTCCCACTGCACCGGCAGGTACTTGTCCGGCTCCTTGCTGTAGCCCTTGATGTTGCGACAGGCTTCCTGATGGATCACCAGACCCTTGCCCGGGCTGATGTGGGCGATGATGGCATCTCCCGGGATCGGACGGCAGCAGTTGGCGAAGGTGACCAGCATGCCATCGGCACCCTTGATCGGCATCTTCTTGCTGCTGGACTTGGGTTGCTCTTCCGGCGGCAGTTCATCTCCCAGCATGCGGCGCGCCACCATGACACTCATGGCGTTGCCGAGGCCCACATCGGCCAGCAGCCCCTGCAGGTTCTCATGCTTGGTATCGGCGAGCACCTGCTTGATGCGCGGCTCGGGGATGTCTTCGATATTCTTGGCGCCCAGCGCATGGTTGAGCAGGCGGCGACCCAGCACCACCGACTCTTCGGTGCGCAGGTTCTTGAGGAACTGGCGGATCTTGGAGCGCGCCTTGGTGGTCACCACGAAGTTGAGCCAGGCCGCGTTGGGGCGAGCCCCCGGTGCAGTGATGATCTCCACCGTCTGACCCGAGTGCAGCGGGCTGCTGAGCGGGTAGGGGTGGCGGTCGACCCGTGAACCAACGCAGGCGTGGCCGATGTCGGTGTGCACCGTGTAGGCGAAATCCACCGGCGTGGCGCCAGCGGGCAGCTCCATGATGCGTCCTTCCGGCGTGAACACGTAGATCTCGTCGGGGAACAGGTCGGTTTTGACCCCTTCGATGAATTCAAACGAGCTGCCGGCGCTCTGCTGCAATTCCAGCAGGCTCTGCATCCAGCGCTGGGCGCGGATCTGGGCGGTAGTGCCCGAGCTGTCGCCATCCTGCTTGTAGGCCCAGTGGGCGGCAACCCCTTTGTCGGCCATCTGATCCATGAACTCGGTGCGAATTTGCACCTCCACCGGTACCCCGTGCGGCCCCACCAGCGAGGTATGCAGCGACTGGTAGCCGTTGGTCTTGGGGATGGCGATGTAATCTTTGAAGCGGCCGGGGCGCGGCTTGTAGAGGCTGTGCATCTGTCCCAGCACCCGGTAACAGGTATCTATGTCCTTCACCTTGACACGAAAGGCGTAGATATCCATTACCTCATGAAATTGCAGCTCTTTTTTCTCCATCTTGTTGTAGATGGAGAACAGATTCTTCTCGCGGCCACTGACCTGATGCTCGATCCCCGCTTCTTTCAGGCGACCGCTGATTTCGCTCTGGATGGAGTCGATGATCTCGCGGCGATTGCCACGGGCGCGGCGCACCGATTCGCGCAATACGCGGGATCGCATCGGATAGAGCGCCTCGAAACCCAGCTCTTCCAGCTCGTTCTTCATGGTGTGAATACCGAGGCGGTTGGCGATGGGGGCGAAGATTTCGAGGGTTTCCCGGGCGATGCGGCGGCGTTTGTCAGGGCGCAGGGAGCCCAGGGTGCGCATGTTGTGGGTGCGGTCGGCCAGCTTGATCAGAATGACCCGGATATCTTGGGTCATTGCCATCACCATCTTGCGGAAGTTCTCGGCCTGCGCCTCTTTGCGATCGCGAAATTTCAGCTTGTCGAGCTTGGAGACCCCGGCCACCAGTTCTGCAACCGCATTGCCGAATTGTTCGGCCAGATCGGCCTTGGTGACAGAGGTGTCTTCGATGACGTCGTGCAGCACGGCAGCCATCAGGGTTTCATGATCGAGGCGCATGTCACCCAGGATTCGGGCAACGGCAACAGGGTGGGTGATGTAGGGTTCGCCACTGGAACGCATCTGGCCCTGGTGGGCATCACGGGCCACCACATAGGCTTGCTTGAGCTTCTCAACCTGCTCTGGTGGCAGGTAGGAACTGGCTATTTCTTTAAGGTTTTCAAATAAATACAAGACAGTCCCCGCAGCGGTGAAACGGCAATTCGTGGAATTGAGGGTATAGCCCTGAGTTTGCGAGGTTTTCGAGCGGTTGTAAATGGGGATGAACAGTCGGCACCCGGGCGGGTGCCAACCGGAGGAATAACTTAACCGCGGCCTTCGGCGATGGCAGCAACGGCAGCCAGCTCGGCGGCTTCCTGCTCTTGCTGTTCGTAGCGGTCCTGGGTGTCCATCACTTGATTGTTCACCAGACCCAGCTCGATCTCACGCAGGGCGATCACAGTCGGCTTGTCGTTCTCTTCGTCGACCAGGGGATCTTTGCCTTGTACCGCGATTTGACGAGCGCGGCGCGCGGCGACCAGCACCAGGTCAAAACGGTTACCTACCTGTTTTACAGCATCTTCTACAGTAACGCGTGCCATGCAGGACTCCAGTGTTTGGGCTTTCTGTATTTAGAAAAGCAGTGTTTAAAAATGACGCAAAAGTTTACTTGTTTTTGGCTTACTCTGCCAGTAGCTGTTGCAGCAAGTTTTTTTGAGCCTGTTGCTGGTGACGCATCTCCAGCCGTTGGCACTCAATAATGGACCTGAGCTGGAACAGCGCCTGCTCGAAGTCTTCATTGATAATGACATAGTCATACTCGTCGTAGTGCACCATTTCGGCAATGGCTTTCGCCATCCGGCCGGCAATCACTTCGGCGCTGTCCTGACCGCGCCCAATCAGGCGGCGTTCCAGCTCTTCGCGGCTGGGGGGCAGGATGAAAATGGATTTGGTCGGCATCTGCTCGCGGATCTGGCGGGCACCTTGCCAGTCGATGTCGAGGAATACGTCGATCCCCTGCGCCAGACAGGCTTCGATGGCGGCGCGGGAGGTGCCGTAGTAGTTGCCGAACACTTCGGCCCACTCCAGAAAATCACCACGCTCGATCAGCGCCTTGAACTCTTCCACCTGAACGAAGTGGTAGTGTACGCCGTGCTCTTCGCCCGGGCGGGTGGCGCGCGTGGTGTGGGAAACCGACAGCTGCATCTTGCCCGCAGTGTTATGTTGGGTCAGCAAGGCATTGAGCAGACTGGATTTACCCGCGCCGCTCGGAGAAGAGATGATATAGAGAGTGCCTTGTTGCGCCATATTATTACCTTTAATCGAAACAGCTGTTTTGGTTGTAGCAGAGACCGCCGTCTTGTGCCCGAAAGGGAGACAGCCAAACGCAAAACGCGGAAAATTCTTGAGTCAGAAGGATGTAAAGGCGGCGAATTTTACCAGAATGCGGCGAATAAAAAAACGGCCGGAATCATATTCCAGCCGATCAAAGTATTCGTAGCTTGCTGCGGGAGCGTAACCCACATCAGCCTGCATTATGCCTTTGGCTGAGGGCAGAGGCTATCAGGTTATCCCTGCCTGATGGCTCGGAATTCCCGAGGTGCCCTGTCACTACGGCAGTTGACGATCGGCGCAGAGCCGATCGAACGCGGCGATCACCTGCTCATGGGTTATCTTGGCCATGGCCTCCGGGTCTTTGAGGCGGGTGCGCCAGCTCAATTCGGCCAGCGGCTTGCCGGTCTCCTGCTCGACCAGCTCCTGATAGACGCTGACCACGTAGTCGCGGCACAGATAGGGGCCGGTGCGGGCCGGATTGTGGTGGGCATAGAGACCGATCACCGGAGTGCCCACTATGGTGGCCATATGGGTGGGGCCGGTATCGGGGGCCAGCACCAGACTCGCCTCACCAATCAGCGCCAGCAGCTGCTTGAGGTTGGTCTGCCCCACCAGATCGACCGGTTTGCTCTGGCTTAAGCGCTGGATCTCGGCAGCCAGATCCCGCTCCAGTTTGGCAGGCCCGCCACAGAGATAGACCTGAAAGCCCTTGTTGGCGGCGTGATCTGCCAGCGCGGCATAGCCTGCGGCCGTCCAGTTTTTGAATGCCTTGCTGGCGGCTGCGCAGATAAGCAGAGTCGGTTTGCCGCCAATCTTCTCCCTTGCCCACGCCTGATGATCGGCGCTGATGGGCAGTTGCCAGTCCGGGGTCAGATCCTTGATGCCGAGCTCTTTGGCGAAAGCGAGGAAACCGTCCAGCACATGGGGAGAGGCAGGCGAAGGCACCTTGTGGTTGGTGAACAGCCACTGGCCGTCGTTGGCCCGTTCCCGATCAAACCCGAGTTTGACCTTGGCGCTGATGCCGAGGGTGGCGATGCTGGCTCGCATCGCTGCCTGCAGGTGGAGCAGGGCATCGAATTTGCGCCCCTTGAGGGTATGCCAGAGATCGCGATAGCCGCGCCACCCCTTGCTCTTGTCGAAGGGGATTACTTCGACGCCGGGCAGATCAGCAAACAGGGTTGCCTCGATTTTACCGGTGATCCAGGTGATACGGGTCTGTGGCCACTCCCGCTGGATGACGCGCACCAGCGCCAGTGCGTGGCAGCAATCCCCGATGGCGGAGAGCCGCAGGATGCAGATGGAGGAGGGGGGCGTTTGAAATAGCGGCATGTTGTGGCGCACGGCTGGCAAAAAGGGTGGATGGCATTATGCAAACTCCCCTCTGGATTGTAAAATTGCGCACAATCGTCAGCCAGGATAGGCCGGGCCCAGTGCCATGACCTGTTTCTGCACGTCGTTGATTAAAGGCCACTATTGCGGGCATGCCAGAGCGGCAGCCTCATCGCCAATTGAAAAATTGCGATCCATGACCCACCGAGCGGGATCTCCACGATGCGAGTACAGACCGAACACAACCAGATCTGCTGGTATGCCGAAGGGGCCTTTCGCGACCCCTCTCCCCAGTTATTCGATCCTGCCTGGTGGCAGAACAACCGTCAGGTGGTGGGAACCTCCATCGGACGGGGAGTGACCTGGTTCGTCAAGGATGAGTCCCGCCATCTGGTGCTGCGCCACTACTATCGTGGCGGCATGGTGGGCAAGGTGGTACGGGATCGTTTCTGGTTCGAAGGGGTCGAGTCGAGCCGCGCCATGGCCGAATACACCCTGCTGGCCAAGCTGTGCGAGCTGGGGCTGCCGGTGCCGCGTCCGTTTGGCGCCCGCATGGTCAAACAGGGCCCATTCTATCGTGCCGATATCCTGATCGAGCGAATTCGCGGTGCCAAGGATATGGTGGCGCTGCTCAAGCAGGGGCCGGTGGCGACCGAGGTGTGGCACAAGATAGGCCAGACGGTGCGCCAGCTGCACGATGCCGGGGTCTATCACGCCGATCTCAACAGCCACAACCTGCTGCTCGATAAAGAGGGCAAGGTGTGGGTGATCGATTTTGACAAGGGTGCGATCCGCTCCCCCGGCGAATGGCAGAAGGCCAATCTGGAACGCTTGCTCCGTTCATTCAATAAAGAGTCTCAACTGCATACCAGTTTCCACTTCGTACCGGAGAACTGGCAGGCCCTGATGAACGGGTATCAGGGAAAAGCGCTCTGACCCTGTTGCTCGGCGTGAACGCCAATGTTACTTATTGAGCAGGTATTCAGATCCTGTTTCGAGGCGCCCCATGGAAATGCTCAAGACACCTTTGGTCGATGTGACTGCCCGGCTTGATCCGGGTCTGCTGTCTGATGCCATGGCGCTGCTGGAGGCGGGGATCTGGAGCTGGTCAGCCCAACATGGACTGCAGCGTGATCCCTCCTGCCTGCGCCTGTTGGGATTGGGAGAGTGCTGGCCGGATGATCTCGGCTGGCTGGATCGGGTGCATCCCGACGATGTTGCCCGGCTGGAAGATGCCCTGCTCGCCTGCCAGAGCGGCCGCAGCAGCGGTCTGCGCCTCGAATACCGCATTCTGCATCATCACGGTCACTACATCCGGCTGGAAGAGCGGATGCGTCGCGATGAGCGGGGTTATCTGCTGGGGGTTGTCCGTCACCTCGATCCCGCTGCCGTGCTGGTGGAGGAGCGACATGGCACCGATCCGCTGACCGGTCTGGAGAGCCGTGGCCGTTTCGAGCAACTGCTGGAGGAGCGGCTGGCGACCGAGAGTGGCACTTTCAGTCTGCTGCAGTTTTCGGTCGATCACATGGCCAAAATCCAGCAATTGTTTGGCGAAGCGGCTTGCGACGCCATGCTGGCCAAGCTGGCGCGTATCGTGCGCCACGAGCTGCGGCGGGAAGATCCCTTCGCCCGCTGGGATGAAGACGGTTTTATCCTGATGCTCTCCCAGACCGAGCGGATGAGTGCGCTGGAGATCGCCGAGCGGCTGCGCCTCGAGATTGCCGATGCCAGCCTGTTGTCACAGCGGCCGGTCACCGTCAGCATCGGGCTGGTGCAGAGTCAGGCTGGCGAGCAGCTCGATCATCTGCTGGCCCGGCTGGCCAGCTGTCACAGTCAGGCCAGACGGGAGCACAACACCGTTGTCGGCTGAGTGAGGTCAGGGTTGGCTGCGCTTGTCACGCTGGCAGATCCAGAGCGAGGCCAGCATCAGCAGGCCGCCGATGGTCAGCCGGGTCAGGTCGGTATCCTTGCCCCAGAGCAGCAGATTGACCAGCAAGCCGGCCGGAATGAGCGCATTGTTCATGATGGCGAGCACCCCGCTGGTGACCAGCGTCGCCCCCTTGTTCCAGAGGAAGTAGCCGAGGCCGGAGGCACCCACCCCCAGCCAGAGCAGAATGCCCCACTGCAACCCTGATGTTGGGTATTGCGGCTTGCCCAGTAGCCACCAGGCGGGCAGTGCGATCACCAGCGCTCCCAGATAGAAGCAGCCGAACACCGCCAGTTGCGGCGGTTGCTCCGCCTCCCTTGCCAGCAGTACCTTGTAGCCCACTTGACCCAGCGCGAAACAGAGGTTGGCCCCCTGCACCACCAGAAATCCCAGCACATAACTTTCGGTCAGGCCGTCGAAGCGGATGACGGCAGCCCCGAGCACCGCCAGCAGGGCGCCCCACAGATAGGTGGGCTTGAAGCGCCCCTCCAGCAGATCGTGAAGCAGGGTGACGTAGATGGGGGTGAAGATGGTAAAGACCAGTACTTCCGGCACCGTCAGCAGCAGGAAGGAGTGGTAGTAGAAGAGATACATGATGCCGAGCTGGATGGCGCCCAGCGCCATCAGCTTGGCCGCCAGATCGGGGCGCAGCCAGCGGCGGCGCAGGAAGGGGAGAAACACCAGACTGGCGAGGGCGATGCGGGTCAGCACCGAGAAGTAGGCATCGACCTGACCAGCGAGGTAGACCCCGATCAGGCTGAAGGAGAATGACCAGAGCAGGGTGACCCCTATCAAGTAGTTCATGTGTTTGATTTATCATCAGTTGTCAATTTTAAGGGGGCTATGATGGCCGAGATGGAAGCGGCAATCCAGCGTTTATGGGGGCGATTGCCACAGGTCGGAGCATTTTCCTTTACCGCCAGCAATAGCGAGGGGTCGGCGACCGACTGGAATGGTCGCGGCGAGGGGCGTGTGCAGGTGACCGATCATCAGGGAGGCTGGCGGTTTAACGAGCAGGGCCGTTACATCACGCCTCATGGAAGGGAACTCGCCATGCACAACCGCTTCTGGTGGCAGCGCAGTGCGCGAGGGATCCGTCTCTCCCATCTGCGTTATCAAGCGCCGGTCGAGCTGTTCGAGCTGCTGCCGCAGGGGGATGGCCGCTGGCTGACCGCCGAGCCCCATCTGTGCGGGGCGGATCACTACAGTGCCGAGTTGACCGAGATAGACGGCGGTTTCTTGCTGAGCTGGCAGATCACCGGGCCGCGCAAGAACGAGCGACTCAGCTATCGCTATCTGATCTGACGCCGGCTGGCAGGTATAAAAAAACCGGCGCAGAGCGCCGGTAGCGGGGGACAAATCGGAGGTTTTTTAAAACAGTCCCAAAAACAGGAGAGATAGACTCTCGTCACACATTCAGAGATGGACTTCAGGCATTCAGGGCATAGCTCAGCATGGCTTGCAGCTTGCTATCGAAGAACCAGGGCAGCAGTACCATCAGCAGGCCCAGGATCCCGGCCAGCCGCTGGCGATACTGCCAGCCGGCAATCAGTACCAGACCACCGCACAGTGTGGTCAGGATGCCTGACATAGGGAGACCTCGCGCTGCATGCGACGCTGTTGCGCCCACTGGTTCATGGCGACCGAGCCGAGGATCAGGGCCAAGGCCACGCCGGTGGTGGGGTGGATCTGCTCGCCGAGGAACAGGGCACCCAGCATCACGCCGAACAGCGGCACCAGATAGTTGCTGAAGGAGGCGAACGTCGGGCCGGCCTTCTGGATCAGCGCCATGTAGAGGAAGTAGACCAGACCGGTACAGAGGGTACCCAGCACGGTGATCGCACTCAGGGCCTGGGTGCTCGGCAGGGTCAGGCTGCCGAGGTCAACCATGAAGGGGGCGACCAGCAGCAACTGGATTGCCGAGGAGATCAGGATATTGCGGGCGACCACGACCGGATGGTCCTTGGCGAAGCGCTTGATCATCAGCAGGCCGATGGCGAAGCAGCTGGCACCCAGCAGGATGGCCATGGCACCGAGCAGACCGGCGTTCATGCCCTGGGAGAGTTTCGGCCAGAACAGGGTGAGTACACCGGCAAAGCCGATGATCACGGAAAGCAGACCGGTTTTGGTGATTCTTTCACCAGAAATAAACAGCGGTGCAGCCAGAATGGTCACAAACGGGATACAACCCATGACCACGGCGGCGATGGCGCTATCCACATACTGTTGGCCCCAGGCGACCATGATGAAGGGGATGGTGGCATCCAGCAGGGCGATCAGCATATAGGTGCGCCACGGGGTGTGCTCACTCTTGAGCCGCATGAACAGGCAGAGCAGACCCAGGGTCAGGCTGCCGCACAGGGCACGACCGGCAGCCACCAGAATGGGGGGCAACTCGGCGACGGCCTGGTGCATGAAAATGAACTGGGAACCCCACAGCAGGCCAATGGCCAGCAATAACAGATAGCTACGCATTTGAATCTCCGATGTATTAAGCCAGCGCATTCTAGGCAATCTGTTACTATGGTAAAAATGAATTGTTGGCATTTAACTATGGCTAATATCGATGGATAGCTCGCTCGCCCGTCTCGACCTCAATCTGCTCGCCGTATTCGACATGCTGATGCAGGAGCGCAACGTCACCCGTGCCGCCGAAAGGCTGCATCTCTCCCAATCCACCATCAGTCACGCCTTGGGGCGGCTGCGGGTGGCGCTGGATGACCCGCTGTTCGTGATGAGTCGGCGCGAGATGATGCCGACCGAGCGGGCCAAGGCGCTGGCCGGGCCGGTTCGCCAGGCGCTGGCGATGCTGGAGCAGGGATTGCGGCAGGCCAAAGGGTTTGATCCCGCCACCGCGCGGCGGATTTTCCGTATCGCTACCCCGGGCTCGGTGGAGCATGGGCTGGTGCCGGTGCTGGTGGACAGACTCCATCGGCAGGCCCCTCACTGTCGGCTTGAGGTGTGCGAGCTGGCCGACAGCAACTACGAGCGGGAGCTGGAGAAGGGTGAGCTGGATCTGGTGATCGGCTTCGCCGGGGCGAATCACCTCTCACCGCGCTTGTGGCGGGAGGAGTGGTTCAACAACCCGCTGGTCTGCCTGTCGCCCCTTGGCAGCGAATTGCCCGATGTGCTGACTCCGGTTGAGCTGGTGAGCCGTCCCCACATCCACACCTCCAGCTGGGGTCACAGTCAGGCGATGGTGGAGCTCTGGCTGGCTCGCTTCGGGGTGGAGCGGGAGCTGGGCGTGCGGTTGCCGAGCTTTATGGCGGTGCCGCCGCTGATGGCGACCGGCCGCTATCTGGTGGTGGTGCCCGAGATGATCGGACGCCACTTCTGCCGCTACTACCCGCTGAGGATGCATCAACTCGACCCCGCCATCCCCATCGTCTACCTGATGGCGGGGCACCCGCTGACCGCCCATGACGAGGCGATCGGCTGGTTCAAGAGCCTGCTGCACCAGCTGGTGTTCGACCTCTACGGCGACGATGCGCTCGGGACTCCCGCTCAGCGGATGCTGGCGAAGTAGTCGAGCCCCATGGCGCTTTTCACCTCCGCCAATACCTCATCTGTGATGATGCGAGCCTGCTCGGTGCCCTGATAGAGCAGCTCCAGCAGCATCTTCTTGTCGGCAATGGCCGCGGCACGGCGCTCCCGCATCGGGGCGAGCAGGGTTTGCAGGCAGTCATTGAGCACCAGTTTGCAGCGCAGGTCCCCCAGTCCGCCGCGCCGGTAGTGGGCCTTCATCTCGGCGACCAGCGCCTTGTCGGGGTGGAAGGCATCAAGGTAGGCGAACACCGTATTTCCCTCCACCTGACCCGGATCGTTCACCTTGAGGTGGTTGGGGTCGGTATACATGGCGAACACCGCCTGTTTGACCTCTTCCACCGACATGCCGAGCTCTATGGTGTTGCCGAGGGATTTGGACATCTTGGCCTTGCCGTCGATGCCGGGCAGGCGGCCGGTGTCGCTCAGGATCGGTTGGCATTCGGTCAGCACCTCTTTGCCTACCAGCGAGTTGAAGCGGCGGACGATCTCGTTGGTCTGCTCCAGCATTGGCAGCTGATCTTCCCCGACCGGCACATGGCTGGCGCGAAAGGCGGTGATGTCGGCGGCCTGACTCACCGGATAGACCAGAAAACCGGCCGGCAGCGTGCGTTCAAACCCTTTTTGCTGGATCTCCGCCTTGACGGTGGGGTTGCGCTCCAGCCGCGCGACGCTGACCAGATTGAGGTAGTAGCAGGTGAGCTCGGTGAGGGCGGGCAGGGCGCTCTGCAGGCAGAAGGTAGTCTTGGCCGGGTCGAGGCCGACCGCCAGATAGTCAGCCATCACCTCCAGCACGTTGTCTGTCACCTTGGCCGGGTTGTGGCCGTTGTCGGTCAGCGCCTGCAGATCGGCGATCATCACGAATTGACGGTAGTGGTGCTGGGCTTCGACGCGCTGGCGCAGGGAACCGACATAGTGGCCGATGTGCAGTTTGCCGGTGGGACGATCGCCAGTCAGGATTACGGGGTTGTGCATGTCACTCTCTCCAGTTGGGTGAGCCGGGAGGCGACAAAGGGATAAAAACAATGACCGCCTCTCGGCGGTCACGGTGTTTTCTTTGGGAAATCTTGAATAGAAACGCGGTGCCGCCTGTTTAGGAGCAGCACCACCAGTAGTTGTGATTGAATGCGGTCATGTTCATAGCAAATCAAACTACGCCGGTTTCATTACTTCTGCAAGGGGACGACCAGCAGATCGCAGGGCACCGTATTCATCAGCTGACGGGCGCTGGAGGTGAGCAGGCTCCAGAAGCTCTGGCGATGGCCGCACACCAGCAGGTCGATCTCGTACTCCTTGACCGCCTGATTGACCCGCTCGCTCAGATCGCCGCAGATCACCAGCTTCTTCTCGATGGGATAGTCCACCGAGGCCAGAAATGCCTCCAGCTTCTCTTTCGCTTCGGCGATCACCTGATCCTGCACGTTGTCGATGTCGATATCGATCATCTCGGTGTAGAGATCCTTGAGGTCCACATCGACATGGATAACCGACAGCTTGGCGCCGTTGGAGCGGGCTCTGTCCACCGCCTTGTCGATCACCTTGCGGTTGTCTTCAGAGAGGTCGATCGCGGCCAGAATATGCTTGTAATAGGTTGTTCCACTCATGGGGGTTCTCCTTACCGATCCTTCAGCCCACTATACCAATCTCTGCTGAAACTAAAATGGTGCCTCAGGCACAGTTTTGGGATTTAAATGAGTTTAATGACGTGTGACACAGGGTCAGCCACTCAGTTATTAACCACTGTTTGCCTATAAATTAAACAAGAGTTTGACGCCGGTCACACCCCTCGGCTTGCCGATCAGGGGGGAGAGGCATAGGATGGGCCCGTGCTTCGCAATGAACACAAAACAACAAAAAGCATCTGAATACCGCTTTGGGGAGCCACGTGCTCCCTTTTGTTTTTCTGCCTCAATTCCCGCGGCTTTTCTGACTGATAGCGATCCGGCATCAAGTTAATCTCCTTCGATTTGGTTATGCTGTAGCCAGTTTCTTTGGAGGCCTTCCCATGATCATTCATCCCCAGATTCAAGGTTGTGTTGCCCGCAACTGTCATCCCATCGGCTGTCGCGCCGCAGTGCAGCAGCAGATCGAACGTATCAAGGCCGCTGGCCCGTTCAACGGCCCCAAGCGGGTGCTGGTGCTGGGTGCCTCCTCCGGGTTTGGACTGGCATCGCGCATTGCACTCGCCTTTGGTGCCGGTGCCGACACCATCGGTATCTCCTTCGAGCGCGGCCCTTCCGACAAAGGATTGGGCAGCGCCGGTTGGTACAACAACATCTGGTTTCGCAAGGAGGCGGAGCAGGAGGGGCGTATCGCCATCAACCTGATCGGTGATGCCTTCTCCGACGAGATACGCCAGCAGGCCATCGATACCATCCGCCAGCAGCTGGGGCAGGTGGATCTGGTGATCTATTCGCTCGCGAGCGGCATCCGGGTGCTGCCCGATGGCACGCAAGTGCGCTCCGTGCTCAAGACTACCGGCCAGCCGTTCAGCGGCTGGGGGCTGGATCTGGAGCGCGATACGCTGGTGCAGCAGTCGCTGGCGCCCGCCACGCCGGAGGAGATCCGCGATACCGTCACCGTGATGGGCGGCGAGGATTGGCAGCTCTGGATGCAGGCGTTGCAGCAGGCCGGTTGTCTGGCCCCCGGTGCGCAAACCGTGGCCTACTCCTACATCGGCCCCGAATCCACCTATCCCCTCTATCGGGATGGCACCATCGGTTATGCCAAGGAGCATCTGCACGCCACCGCCGAGACCATCAACCTGCAACTGGCCGAAATTGGCGGCCACGCCTGGGTATCGGTCTGCAAGGCGCTGGTGACCAAGGCGAGCGCCTATATTCCGGTATTGCCGGTCTATCTCGGCTTGCTGATGGGGGTGATGAAGGAGCGCGGTGTGCACGAAGGCTGCATCGAGCAGATGCAGCGACTGTTTGCCGCCAAGATGTACGGGCCCAATGGGGTGGTGGCTGATGGCAACCGGCTGATCCGGATGGATGACCATGAACTCGCCCCGGCCATTCAGGCTGCCGTTTCGGCGCTCTGGCCCAAGGTGACGCCGGAGAATTTTCACGGGCTGGGGGACTTTGCCGGGCTGCGGCAGGACTTCATGCAGCTCAACGGCTTCGAGCTGCCGGGTGTCGATTATGCTGCGCCGGTGGATGTCGCCTCCCTTAGGGAGCTGACCCCCTGAGCTGAAAGAAACGGGATCTCCCTCTCGTTGGCGGGTTGATTCGCGGCGGGAGTGTGGCGACAATCGATACCAAATCACTGAGGAGAAACAAGATGCTGGCCCAAGCCATGATCGAGAAGTTGAACGAGCAGATTAACCTGGAGTTCTACTCCTCCAATCTCTATCTGCAGATGAGCGCCTGGTGCGAAGACAAGGGCTTTGAAGGGGCGGCGACCTTCCTGCGTCAGCACGCGGTCGAGGAGCGCCAGCACATGGAGCGTCTGTTCACCTATGTGAGCGAGACCGGCGCCATGCCAAAACTGGGTGCCATCGATGCCCCTCCCCACGAGTTCAAGTCGCTGGGCGACGTGTTCCGTACCACCCTGGAGCACGAGTACCACATCACCAAGTGCATCAATGGTCTGGCCCACGTAGCCTTCACCACTCAGGACTACTCCACCTTCAACTTCCTGCAGTGGTATGTGGCCGAGCAGCATGAAGAGGAGAAGCTGTTCAAGAGCATCGTCGACCGTCTGGGTCTGGTGGGTGAAGATGGCAAAGGCCTCTACTTCATCGACAAGGAGCTGGCCGAACTGGCCAAGGGCGCCCCTGCCAGCATCATGGACAGCAACGCCTGATAGTCGTGGACACTTAGTGTTCAGCCAGTACAATAACGGCCCTTTTAAGGGCCGTTGTTTATTCTGGTGGGCAGCCACTATGGTTGTGTTCCGCCAGAGACAATCACGGTTCTGGCAAAGTGCCGTTTCTATTTTGATAAGTGAGTGATGATGAAGCAGGTCGATGTGGTGGTGATCGGGGCCGGTGCGGCCGGATTGATGTGTGCGGCGCAGGCGGGCTACCGTGGCCGCTCCGTGCTGGTGCTCGACAACGCCAAGAAGCCGGGCCGCAAGATCCTCATCAGTGGCGGTGGCCGCTGCAACTTCACCAACCACCAGGCGGGCGCTCACGCCTACCTGTCGGAGAATCCCCACTTCAGCAAGTCGGCGCTGGCCCGCTACACCCAGCAGGACTTCATCGATCTGGTGGATCGCCACGGGGTCAACTATCACGAGCGCACCTTGGGGCAGCTGTTCTGTCTCGAGAGCGCCAAGGATATCGTCGATGTGCTGCTCACCGAGTGTGACTGGGCCGGGGTGACCCTGCAGTTCCAGACCGAGATCCTCACCGTCAGCAAACAGGATGAGGGTTTCGTGCTGGCCACCAGCAAGGGTGAGATCGGCTGCCACTCGCTGGTGGTGGCGACCGGCGGTCTCTCCATGCCCAAGCTGGGGGCGACCCCCTATGGCTTCAAGCTGGCGGAGCAGTTCGGCCTCAAGGTGCTGCCGACCCGCGCCGGTCTGGTGCCCTTTACCCTCCATCAGGCGGAGAAAGAGGCGTTTG
The DNA here is from genome assembly GCF_027706185.1 of Aeromonas sp. Y318-3. NCBI lineage: Bacteria > Pseudomonadati > Pseudomonadota > Gammaproteobacteria > Aeromonadales > Aeromonadaceae > Aeromonas > Aeromonas sp. Y318-3. Next base: position 12,488 of record NZ_JAPDCN010000020.1, on the reverse strand, counting down.
CCGATCTGGCGGGTATCAGCCTGCCGGTAGCGGTGACCGCCGAGGATGGCACTTGCTTCAAGGAGGCGATGCTGTTTACCCATCGCGGCCTCTCCGGCCCCGTCATCCTGCAGATTTCCTCCTACTGGCATGCGGGTGAGAAGATCCATATCAACCTGCTGCCGGAGCTGGATATTCCGGCTGCCCTGCGTGAATGGGCGCAGGCGCACCCGGCGCAGGAGCTGAAAACCGTGCTGGGGCGCGAGCTGCCCAAGCGCTTCGTCGACAAGCTGGTGGAGCTGGGTCAGCTGGTCAGCAAGCCGATGCGCCAATACAACGAGCGGGAGCTGGAAGCGGTGGCCAACTTGCTGGGTGACTGGCAGATCCTGCCCAACGGCACCGAGGGGTATCGCACCGCCGAAGTGACCCTGGGTGGCGTCGATACCAACGAGCTCTCCTCCAAGACCATGGAAGCGCGCAAGGTGCCCGGCCTCTACTTCATCGGCGAGGTGGTGGACGTGACCGGCTGGCTCGGTGGCTACAACTTCCAGTGGGCCTGGTCCTCCGGCTGGGTGGCCGGTCAGTACTGTTGATGTCACAGGGGCTGGTTTATCCGGCCCCGATTTATTGGTCGGGGTTATGGTGATCGGTCGGGTTGCCGCAAGGGGGCGCAGATGCTTGAGAATCAGATGATGTTGTTGGCGGTGTTCGAACGGGCGGCGCTGATGCTGATGACCCTCTTCTTCCTGACCCGCACCCGGCCGTTCCAGCGGCTGTTCCAGAAGCGGGATCACACCCCGGCCGAGCTGGTGCTGGTGGCCTCCATCTTCGGCCTGTTTGCGGTGTTCAGCACCTACACCGGCATTCCGGTGGAGGGGGCGCTGATCAACGTGCGGATCATTGCCATCATCTCCGGTGGCATCCTGTTCGGCCCCTGGGTCGGCATTCCGGCCGGGGTCATCTCCGGCCTGCACCGCTATCTCATCGACATGGATGGTCACACCTCCATCCCTTGCCTGATTGCCAGCATCATCGCCGGTCTGCTCGCCACCTGGTTGCACCTGCGCTGCCGCAAGTCGCGGCTCTGGCTCTACGGCATTCTGGCGGGGATGCTGTGCGAAGGGCTGACCATGCTGCTGATCTGGCTGCTGACCGAGCCCCACGAAGTCGGGGTGGAGATCGTTAACCACATCGCCTATCCGATGATCGCCGGGGCGCTCTGCATCGGCCTCATCATCAAGCTGGTGCAGGATCTGGATGACGAGAAGGAGCTGATTGCCGCCAAGCAGGCCAAGCTGGCGCTCGATATCGCCAACAAGACGCTGCCCTTCTTCCAGAACATCGATCGCCACTCCCTCAGTCAGGTGTGCGATGTGATCCGGCGGGACATCAGCGCCGATGCGGTGGCCATCACAGATACCCATGACGTGCTGGCCTATGTCGGGGTGGGCAAGGACTATTACGAGCTGGACGAGCACCACGCCATCAGCGGCATGACCCAGCAGGCGGTGCTGCTCGACCAGATCATCATCAACAACGATCTGCGCCAGTATCACCTCTCCGATTTCCACTCGGTCATCATTATTCCGCTGCGGGAAAACGGCTCGGTGAGCGGCACCCTCAAGATCTACTATCGCCGCACCCACAGCATCACCAGCTCCCTGCGGGAGATGGCGGTGGGCCTCTCTCAACTCATCTCCACCCAGATGGAGGTGTCGCGCATCGAGCAACTCAAGGAGATGACCCGCAAGGCGGAGTTCACCGCGCTGCAGAGCAAGATCAACCCGCACTTCCTGTTCAATGCCCTCAACGCCATCTCGTCGCTGATCCGCATTCGGCCCCAGCAGGCGCGCCAGCTGATCGCCAATCTGGCGGACTACCTGCGCTACAACCTCAACAAGGGGGATGAACTGATCGACATTCAGGAGGAGCTGCAGCAGGTGCGCGACTACGTGGCCATCGAGCAGGCCCGCTTTGGCGACAAGCTGGAGGTGGTGTTCGAGGTGGACGATGTGCACATTCAGGTGCCGAGCCTGCTGTTGCAGCCGCTGGTGGAAAACGCCATCCTGCACGGCATCCAGCCCCGCAGCGCGCCGGGTCGGGTTACCATCGAGGTGAAACAGCTGGCGGGGGGCATCCGGGTCGCGGTGCGGGATACCGGTTATGGCATTAGTCAGGCGGTGATCGACGGGGTGGCCGCCGGTCGGGTGGAGAGCCGTAGCATCGGTCTGATGAACGTGCATCAGCGGGTCAAGCTGCTCTATGGCGACGGCCTGCACCTCAAGCGGCTGGAGCCGGGTACCGAAGTGAGTTTCTATCTGCCGGATCAGGAGTCGATGCCATGCTGAGTGCCATCATGGTTGAGGATAAGTGTGTGCCGCGAGAGGTGTTGTCATGCTGAAAGCGATCATAGTGGAAGACGAGTATCTGGCTCGCGAGGAGTTGATCTATCTGGTGAATCAGCACAGCCAGATCGAGATAGTGGCGAGCTTCGAGGATGGGCTGGAGGCGTTCAAATACCTGCAGGATCACGAGGTGGATGTGGTGTTTCTGGATATCCAGATCCCCTCCATCGATGGCCTGCTACTGGCCAAGAACCTGCACAAGTCGAGCCATCCGCCCCACATCGTCTTCGTCACCGCCTACAAGGAGTTTGCGGTGGAGGCGTTCGAGCTGGAGGCGTTCGATTACATCCTCAAACCCTACAACGAGCCCCGCATCATCAATCTGCTGCAAAAGCTCGAGCATGCTGGCAAGTCGCAGCCAGCCTCCACGGGGGAGGCGAGCGGCGAGGGGAGCAGCTCCCACAATCGCACCGTCAATCTGGTGAAGGGGGAGCGCATCATCGTCACCCCCTGCGAGCAGATCTACTACGCGGAAGCTGACGAGAAGCTCACCTATGTCTACACCCGCGATGATCGTTACGTGATGACCATGACCATCAGCGAGTTTGTCAGCCGGCTGCCTGCCGAAGGGTTCTTCCGCTGTCACCGCTCCTACTGCGTCAACATCAACAAGATCCGCGAAATAGTCCCCTGGTTTAACAGCACCTATCTCATCCGGCTCCATGATCTGCCGTTCGAGGTGCCGGTCAGTCGCAGCAACATCAAGGCGTTCCGTCAGCTGATGCGGCTCTGATTGTCATTCATTCCCGCCGATCTGCATTTCATGCCTTAATCGATCGGCGCGAGCTGCGTCTTGCCTATAGTGGCCTCAATTTCCTTAAGGCCATCGACCGAGACGCATCATGACCAAAGAGATGAATCGCACCCGGTACCTGACACTGATCGGTACCATTATCACCCAGTTCGCACTGGGTTCCGTCTACACCTGGAGCCTGTTCAACGCCCAGCTCTCCGACAAGCTGGACGAGCCGGTGAGTCAGGTCGCTTTCGCCTTCGGCCTGCTCAGCCTGTCGCTGGCAGTCGCCTCCTCCATGGCGGGCAAGCTGCAGGAGCGGTTCGGGGTGCGTAACGTGACCCTGGGGGCTGGCGTGCTGCTCGGTATCGGCTTCTTCCTCACCGCCCATGCCAGCAATCTGGCGATGCTCTACCTCTGCGCGGGTATTCTGGTCGGTTTTGCCGACGGTACCGGCTACCTGATGACCCTCTCCAACTGCGTGAAGTGGTTCCCGGAGCGCAAGGGGCTGATCTCCGCCTGTTCCATCGGTGCCTATGGTCTCGGCAGTCTCGGTTTCAAATATATCAACCTGCTGCTGCTCTCCAGCTCCGGCCTTGAGACCACCTTCCAGCTGTGGGGGCTGATCGCCATGTCCATGGTGCTGGTGGGCGGCATGCTGATGAAGGATGCGCCCAAGCAGGCTGCTTCCGTGCAGCAGAGCGAGAGTCGTGACTTCACTCTGGCCGAGGCGATGCGCAAGCCGCAGTACTGGATGCTGGCGCTGATGTTCCTCACCGCCTGCATGAGCGGCCTCTACGTCATCGGCGTGGCCAAGGATATCGGCGAGAAGATGGTGGGTCTGCCTGCTGTCGTCGCCGCCAATGCCGTCGCCATCATCGCCATGGCCAACCTGGGTGGCCGTCTGGTGCTGGGTATCCTCTCCGACAAGATGTCCCGCATCCGGGTTATCACCATTGCCCAGCTGATTACCCTGGCGGGCATGGCGCTGCTGCTGTTCGTGCCGCTCAATGCCAACCTGTTCTTTGTGGCGGTCGCCTGTGTGGCATTCAGCTTCGGTGGCACCATCACCGTCTACCCCTCACTGGTGAGCGACTTCTTCGGTCTTAACAACCTGACCAAGAACTACGGCGTCATCTATCTGGGCTTTGGTCTGGGCAGCATCATCGGCTCCATCGTGGCCTCCCTGTTTGGCGGCTTTATGGCGACCTTCCACCTGATCCTGGTATTGCTGGTGGTGGCGCTGGTGCTCTCCCTCACCATTCGCCTGCCGGCACCGGTAGCGGTCGAGCGGGCCTGACAAGCCTCCCTGCCACCGCAAGCAAAAACAGAGACCCGGGCCATGCCCGGGTCTTTGCATTTCCGATGCTCGATCAGCGCGGCGGCAACCCCAGCAGCTGGCGGGCCTGACGGCAGCGCTCCTCCACCGTTGGCCAGTCGTCACCGGTTACCGTGATATGGCCCATCTTGCGGCCGGGGCGGGGTTCGCCCTTGCCGTAGAGGTGCAGATGCAGGCCGGGCAGCGCCAGCAGGGAAGCCCAGTCGGGCGTGCCGTTCTGCCAGAGATCCCCCAGCAGGTTGATTAACAGGGCGGGGCGCACGGCGATCTGCTCCGGCAGCGGCAGATCGCACAGGGCGCGCACCTGCAACTCGAACTGGCTGCATGCAGCGTTGTCGAGGCTGGGGTGACCCGAGTTGTGGGGGCGGGGCGCCAGCTCGTTGACCAGCAGTCGCCCCTCCACCAGAAAGAACTCCACCGTCAGTACCCCCACGTAATCGAGGGCGGCAATCAGTCGCTCAGCGATCCCTTTGGCTTCGCTCTCTAGCACCGGCACATTAGCCGGGGAGCGAGTCTGATCGAGGATGCCGCCGCTGTGCCAGTTCTGTACCAGCGGCAGGGCACTGATGGCGCCGCTCGGACTGCGGGCCAGGGTCAGGGCAAACTCCTCCTCCAGTGCCAGCCGTTTTTCCAGCACGCAGGGCACGCCACTGGCTGCCAGCGCGCTCGCCAGCTCATCCAGATCGCTCACCTGCCACTGTCCCTTGCCGTCGTACCCTTCGCGGGCCGTCTTGAGAATGGCGGGTAAGAGTTCGCTGGCCTGTGCGGGGATAGGCTCTTCCGGCAGTAGCGCAAGATAGGGGGCGACCGTGATGTCAGCTCCGCGCAGAAAGGCTTTCTCCTCGCGGCGATCCTGACAGATGCGCACCGCGCTGGCGCCCGGGCGTACCGGCTTTTGTTTTTCGAGCAGTGCCAGGGTGGCGGCGGGCACGTTCTCGAACTCGCAGGTAATGGCATCGCAGCGGCTGGCCAGCTCGTGCAGGGCGGTCGGGTCGTCATAGGGGGCGACAATATGGTGATCGGCGGCGGCACCGGCGATGCTGGCGGGGTCGGGATCAAGCACCACCACCTTATAGCCGAGCCGATGGGCGGCCATCACGAAGTAGCGGCCAAGCTGGCCGCCACCGAGCATGCCGAGGGTGGCGGGGGGCAGGATCATGTCGGCTCCTCCAGTTGCAGCGCCAGCACCCGATCTCGCTCGTGGGTGCGAAAGTCGTCGAGCTGCTGCCGGTAGCGGGGGGCGTCGTCATCCCAGGTGACCGAGAGCAGGGAGACCGCAAACAGTGCTGCGTTGGCGGCCCCCGCCTCGCCGATGGCGAAGGTGGCGACCGGCACTCCTTTGGGCATCTGCACGATGGAGAGCAGGGAGTCCATCCCCTTGAGATGGCGGGAGGGGATGGGCACCCCCAGCACCGGCAGCGTGGTCTTGGCGGCGACCATACCCGGCAGGTGAGCGGCGCCACCGGCTCCGGCGATGATGGCGCGCAGGCCGCGCTCGCGGGCAGTGGCGGCATACTCGAACAGCAGATCCGGGGTGCGATGGGCCGATACCACCTGCGCCTCGTAGGGCACGCCGTGCTCCTTGAGGATGCGGGCGGCAGCCTGCAGCACTGGCCAGTCGGAGTCGGAGCCCATTACCAGGCCGATCAGGGGAGGGGTGTTCATTTTCTCTGAATCCTTGTTGTTAAACGTTTGCTTTTGGTGGACAAAAAGAGCCGGCAAGCCGGCTCAGAATTTCTCGGGTCGCACGATTTCGACCGGTTGCAGAAAGGCGATCATGGCGTAATCGGGGTAGTAGCGACTCTGCAGGTGGGCCAGCAGCCGTTCCGCCTGCTCCCGGCTGCAGATCGCCTCCAGCCGGATGTTGCCGCTCTCGCTCCAGCTGGCGTTGCGCTCGCCATGATCCCCCCTGCCGCGGGCATCCGTGATGGTGTAGCCGCGCAGCCCCTCGCGGGTGAGGGTGCGCAGCAGGGTCGGCTCCAGATTGGCTTCCGTGATGACGGTCAGCAGGGTGCGGGTCTCGGTCTGCATGTGGCTACTCCGTGAAGTGGCGGGCCCAGCTGTGGTAGAGCGGGATCCCCAGCATGATGTTGAACGGGAAGGTGACCCCCAGCACGGCGCTGAGAGAGAGCCCCGGGTTGGCCTGGGGCACGGCGATGCGCATGGTGGCCGGCACGGCAATATAGGAGGCGCTGGCCGCCAGGGTGGCCAGCAGGGTCAGGCCGCCGAGGGAGAGCCCCATCAGCTGGCCAGCAGCCAATCCCAGTCCCGCTGAGGCGAGCGGCATCAACAGGGCGAAGCCGAGCAGGAACAGGCCGTGGCGGCGCAGATCCTGACACTGGCGGGCGACGATGAGGCCCATCTCCAGCAAGAACAGCGCCAGCGCCCCCTTGAACAGGTCGACAAACAGCGGTTTGAGCGGGGCAATCCCGTCCGGCCCGGCCAGATAGCCGATGGCCATGCCGCCGAGCAGCAGAGTTACCCCTTTGCCGAGGAAGGTCTCGTGGGCCAGCATGCGCCAGCGGGTCTCGCGACTGATGCCGCGGGCCAGCACTATGCCCACCAGAATGGCGGGGATCTCCATCACCGCGAGAAAGATGGATAGCTGGGATTCAAAGCTGATGCCCCGCTCGGTGAGCCAGTTCACCCCGACCGCAAAGGTGGCGACGCTGACCGAACCATAGTGGGCGGCGGTGGCGGCGGCATCGACCCGGTTCATCTTGAGGCGCAGCACGGCAAAGCCGAGCAGGGTCTGCACCACGCCGAGCAGGATCACCAGCGCCAGTTGTGGCAGCAGAGGCTGCAGGGATTGCTGGGCCAGACCGACGCCGCCCTTGAGGCCGATGGCCAGCAGCAAAAAGAGGGAGAGGGTGTCGTAGAGGGCAGGAGGCAGTTTGAGCTCGGAGCGCACCAGACCGGCCAGCAGGCCAAACAGAAAGAAGAGAACAACAACGTCCAGCATGATGGTTCGCAGGGCAGTTCAGATAATGGTTGCATGCTAGAGCCCGCAATGTTTCGATAAAATCAGATTCTCGCTGATGGTTGTTCGGTAAAAACTGATAGGGAACGGCATGCTCAACTACAAACAGCTCTACTACTTCTGGCATGTGGCGCGCTGCGGCAGCGTGACGCAGGCCGCCGAACAGCTGCACTTAACGCCGCAGACCATCAGCGGTCAGGTCGCCGAGCTGGAGCAGTCGCTCGGGGTGGCGCTGTTCAACCGGGTGGGGCGGCGTCTGGTGCTGACCGCTGCCGGACGGCAGGCGCAGGAGCAGGCGGGGGCGATTTTCTCGCTCGGCGCCGAGCTGGAGCACACCCTGCGCCACGCCAGTCAAGAGTTGACAATGCAGGTGGGGATCGCCGATTCGGTACCCCGTACTCTGGCGTTCGAGCTGCTGGCCCCCGCCATGGCGCTGGCGACGCCGCTGCGGCTGGTGTGTCACGAGGAGCGAGCCGAGCAGCTGTTCAGCGAACTGGCCCGTCACAAGCTGGATATGGTGCTGATCGATCGCCCGCTCCCTCCCGACAGCGGCGTGCGCGGCTACAACCACGAACTGGGGCGAACCCCGCTGGCGCTGTTTGCCAGCCCCGAGTTGGCGGCGCGGGCGCGGGATGGCTTTCCCGCCTCGCTGGAGGGGTTGCCGCTGCTGATCCCCGGAGAGAAATCGGCTACCCACGATCGGCTGCTGGCCTGGTATCGCCAGCAGGGCACTCATCCCCATCTGGTGGGGCAGTTTGATGACTCCACTCTGATGAAGTCGTTCGGCAAGGCGGGGATGGGGATCTTCCCGGCGCCGCTGGCGATGGCTGACGAAATTGGTCGCCTCTACGGAGTGGAGCGGATTGCGACCCTCACCGACGTTACCCTCTCTTATTATCTGGTCTCGGCAGGGCGCCATCTCTCCCATCCAGGGGTACAGGCGGTGATGGAGGGGGCACAGCAGCGGCTGGCAGCGCTGGCTGACAAGAAATAGAAATCTGGATGGCTATACATCCAGCTTGGCTCTGCCTATAATCCTCCCGCTTTGGCGCATCATGCTTAATAGGGAATCCGGTGAAAATCCGGAGCTGGCGCGCAGCGGTAAGGGGGAACGAAGCGACATCAGGGCACTGCCATCAGGCGGGAAGCCGTCGCCGTAGGCTATCAGCCCCCGAGCCCGAAGACCTGCCAGAGTTCGTATTTCGGGCCGAGAGAAACCGGCCACGAAGTAGATACTTACGCGAACTTAAGGATCTCTCATGTCGAAGAAATTTCTGGCGGCTGCCCTGTTGCCGACGGCGGCGTTTGCCCAGCAGCTGACCATTCCCGTCAATCCCACCATGGTGGTGACCGCTACCCGTGTCGCCCAACCTGCCTCCAGCGTACTGGCCCCGGTCAATGTGGTGACCCGGGACGAGATCGATCGTCTGCAAGCCCGGACCGTGACCGATGTGGTCAAGACCCTGCCCGGCGTGGAAGTTGTCAGCAATGGTGGCCGAGGCCAGCTCAGCTCGCTGCGGGTGCGTGGTGGCACCTCTTCCCAGACGCTGGTGCTGGTGGATGGGGTGCGCAGTGCCTCCCTGACCGCCGGGATGACCGAACTGAACAATCTGCCACTCAATCAGGTCGAGCGGATCGAGTATATCCGCGGCCCGCGCGCCACCATCTACGGCTCCGACGCCATCGGTGGGGTGATCAACATCATTACCCGTCCCGACAAGGGGACAAATCAGCACAAGTTCAATATCGGTGCTGGTTCCCATCAACAGCGTCAGGCCGCTTTCAGTAGTGCCAGCCAGGTAGGTGAGGCGGGTCAGCTCAAGGTGGCTGGCGGTTTTGATGATGAAGAGGGTTACAACGTACACCCCTTGCCCGGCATCAACGATGGTGACCGTCACGGGCATCAGGGCTACAACGCCATGCTGGACTACCAGCAGGCGCTCGGCAGCAATTGGGATCTGTTCGGTACAACCCGCTGGTTCCGCAATGTCGCCCAGTACGACCGCTCTTCTGCGGCTTCCGCCTGGGGGCCTGCCACCCATCAGCGCAACGAGACCTGGACTGAAAACCAGAGCTATCAGCTGGGGTCACGCTATCACGATGATCGCTATCTGAGTGAGTTGCGTGGCGCCTTCTCCAAACAGGATGCCTACGACTATCAGGACAACAGTGGCCGCGATCAGGCCAATACCCGGACCTACACCCGCCAGTACAGCCTGAACTGGGTCAACAGCTTGAAATTGAACGAGAGCTGGACGCTGGGAGGCGGGGCCGATTGGCAGAGTGATCGACTGGATGATCGCTCCCGCTCCTCCGGCTCCACGTATCCGGTCGACGCCAAAGAGCGCGACAACACCGGCCTCTATGCCCTGGCCCAGTTTGACAACCAGATATGGCAGGGTGAGCTGAGCGGCCGTAGCGATGACAACGAACAGTATGGCCGCCACAATACCTGGCAGACCGGCGCTGGCTGGCGCTTTGCGGAGGATTACCGCCTGAGTGCCCGTTACGGTACCGGTTTCCGCGCCCCGACCTTTAACGATCTCTACTATCCGGGTTCTGGCAATCCCAACCTGAAGCCGGAAGAGTCGAAGAGCAGCGAGCTGATGCTTGACGGTCAAACTGCGGGTGTCGAGTGGCGTATGACCGGTTATCGCAATGATTTCGAGCAGATGATCCAGTGGGCCCCTAATGGTAATGGTGGGTCATCACCACAAAACGTTGGTAAGGCTCGCATTGAAGGGGTCGAGCTGGAAGGGGAGTTTGATACCGGCTGGTTGAGTCATCGGGTCTCTGCCGAGTACAAGGATCCCAAAGACAAGGTGACCGATAAACAGTTGCAGCTGATCTCCCGCAAAGGGGCCAAGTGGATTACGCAGGCGCAGTGGCAGCAGTTTGACGGCTCGTTGAGCTGGATCTATCAGGGGGAGCGCTATGGCAATGTGGCCAATACCACCGAACTAGGTGGTTACAGCCTCTGGAATCTGGCCGTTGGCTACAAGGTGACGCCGGCACTCAAGGTATCGGGCAAGATCAACAACCTGCTGGATAAGGAGTATCAGACGGCGGTGGGTTACCCTGCCGATGAGCGCGCTTACTACGTGACAATGGATTACTCACTCTAAGCCGGACCCGGCCAAGCGGAAAAATCAGGGGCCCTGCCATTGGCAGGGCCTTTTCTATTGGCTGCAGGCGGGAGTATGATCGCCGCCTTGCACCAAAGGGGAGCTCAAGTGGCCAATATTCTCGTGTTCGACTCCGGTATGGGTGGCCTGACCATCTACCGCGAGATCCGCCGCGTTCTGCCGGCACACAACTATTTCTACTGCTTCGACAATGCCAACTTCCCCTATGGTGAATTGAGCGAGCCCGCCCTGATTGCTGCCTGCACCCGATTGGTTACCACCATGGTGGCCCGTCATCAGATCGATCTGGTGGTGATTGCCTGCAACACGGCCAGCACCATAGCGCTGCCGGCCCTGCGCGAGGCGCTGGATATTCCCGTGGTGGGGGTGGTGCCAGCCATCAAGCCCGCCGCCGCGCAGACTCGCAACGGTTGTATTGGTCTGCTTGCTACGCCGGGAACCGTCAGCCGCGACTATACCCACGAACTGATCGCCCAGTTTGCTCCCGGCAAGCGGGTGCTGCTCAAGGGCACCACCGAGCTGGTCATAGAAGCCGAACACAAGCTGGCGGGCCTACCGGTCAATATGGCGCTACTGCGCGAGGTATTGGCCGATTGGCTGGAAGGGGAAGAGAAGCCGGATACGCTGGTGCTTGGTTGCACTCACTTCCCGCTACTCAATGAAGAGATTGGGCAACTGATGCCGCAATGTCAGCTTATTGACTCGGGCAGTGCCGTTGCCAAACGGGTGGCCTGGTTGCTGAACAATGGCGGGCATGCCATCGTGCAGCCTGTACATATAGAAGAGGTAATTGCCAGGGCTTACTGTACCCGGCTGGATGGGGAGGCTCAAAAACTGACAGCCCCCTTGCAAGCATGGGGGCTGTCATCACTGGAAGAGGTGAAGTACTGACGAGCGGTTAGGCGTCAGTTTCGCTACCTTCTCTTTCCTCTTTATCACGTTTGTCATTCGCTTCACGCACCTTGAGGGTGCGCTGCTGATACTCTCTGTCATTCAAAGCGGCAATCGCCTTGGCGGCATCGGCGGCGGGCATCTCCACGAAACCGAAACCTCTGCGCTTGCCGGTTGCCTTGTCCTTCATCAACCGTACGGAAATGACCTGGCCCTGTTCGGCAAACAATTCGCGCACTGCAATCTCATTGGCGCGATAGGGCAGGTTGCCTACATATAAGGTGCAAGTCTCCTGATTGGCGATCGACTCGGCAACATTAGCCGGGGTTCGCTTCAGGAACAGCGGTACCACGAAACCGCCGATGGCCAGACCTGCTGCAAAAATCACTTCCGCTTTCAAAGAGAACTGCAGGGCCTGGGCAACCAGGTAGCCAACCACTGCCAATACCAGAGCAAGGATTGCGGCCTGCATATATACGGGAAACTTGGATAAATTCATCTTAAAAGACCTTTTGTAAATGAAAGCAAAAAAGGTGCAACACTATATTCACCTCCATGGTAACCAGCTTTCCTGATTGGCGCTACCATGGACCACTCGGGAGAGGTTATCGGCTCCAGTATGGCATTCCCAAGGTCACTGAAGGCGACATAAATGACGCTAAAATGGGAGTGAAATAACCGGATTGTGGATAACATTGTATATATACACTGAATAAGCTGTTTCTAATTGAATAATTTGAAATTTTCGTGATTTTCTTCAAAAAAAGTCTTGTCATCGCAGCGCGGCTCCCTATAATGCGCCCCTACCAGCACGGCGGAACACGCCAAACTGATGAGCCAGCTTCCTAGCGAAGTGGGCGCCGAAAGAAAAGCGAAAACAATCGCTTGACTTTCGAAGTGAGAAGCGTAATATGCGCCTCCTCAGCGCGACAAGCGTGACGCTCTTTAACAATTTGAATCAAGCAATCTGTGTGGGCACTCACAGCATCGAACATCAAAAACAATTTTTGATTTT
>NZ_JAPDCN010000019.1:0-87263 GCF_027706185.1 Aeromonas sp. Y318-3 | reverse complement strand
AATGTCCACAACATATGGCCATGCCTTGGCGTGCTCGCGCAGCAAGTGAGCTCCCCCGCCCACGAAAACGACCCGGGTAAGCACGGCCTCATGGACACGAAGAATCTTGTGAATGCCATCGAGGATCAGCTCGTTCAGGGAGTCTGCCGCCTCGTTGATTTGCCTGGTTACATCAATGCGCTTGGCAATTGCATCAGGAGTCGTGGCGTTACTACCGATATAGCCGCGCTCGATCAGCGTCTTGAGGGTGGGGGAACTGGCGTTGGAGAGGTCTGGCAGCCCAAGCTCAATACTGTCGCGCATAAGCAGGGCGTGGAAGCGCTCAACCATGCGGTGTACGCCATGCTCATAAGTGGCAATGTCTTGGATCTCGTTGCCGGTAGTGATGATGGCGAGGTCACAGGTGAACTCGCCCAGGTCAACAACAAGGGTCGTATGCACATCAGGGTATTTACCAACATCTTCACCCGGCCGCGCCCCATAGGCGCAGTAGTAGTAAGCGGTCAGAGCCTCAGGGTATACGGACACAGAGAGAATGCGCGGCGGCTTGGCTGCGCCAAACGTGCTGGTGACCGCTTTCTTCAAAGAGGCTTGCTTGGCTTTGATGCGTTCTTCATTGAGGCGGTCGCCACCGGTTTTGCCCTTGTAATATTGGTTCACCGGTAGGGTGCAACCAATGGCAAGCAGTTGGCCGCCCAGCTTGGCTTTTACTAAGGTATCGACAACTAGCACTCGGGAGGCGTCAGAAATCTGGTAGTCGGGGGCAAGGGTGCTGATAGGGGACTGGGTGGTGCGGCGCACGGTGTAGTTGTGGTCACTGGTAGTCCAGACGCTCCCGTTGAGCTCGTCTGCCATGGATGCGGCTACATCGGCCTCTACAAGGGATGGCTGGGAATACTCAACCATGAAGCCTTCGGCGTCAGTGTAGGCGACGTTGATGTTACCGGAACCGTCATCTACGGCTACCAGTTGGATGTTTGGCTTCTCGGCAGGTTGCTTGGTCATTACGTTGTGCTCCTTGATGAATAAATATAGCGCGTTACAGCAGGGCTATTTTAGGGCCAAATCAGCGCCAAGCAATACCAAAAAGGCGCTGAGAGGTTCTTATTTGTGATGTTGGGGCGCTTTATGGCGCCAGCCGGTCAGTAAATGGGCGCCTGAAATGAGGGCTGCTCGCTCGGGTTAGATTGGGGCGCCCTGTTTGGGTTAATATCCTAACAGGTTTGACGTAACGGTAATTAATGACTATGGCACGCGAAAACTGGGAACTTCACAAAGCTCGCTATCGTGAGAGCTATTCGCACCTGTCTATTACCGACTACGCCAAAGAGATGGGCATCAACCCGAACACCGCCCGCCGAGCCATGGCGGGTGTTGCTGACCAGGGGAAGGCCAAGGAGGGAGAGCAGAAAGGGAAGGGCGATCAGAAAAGTGATCGATCCAAGGGTGATCAGGGCAAAAGTGATCGCAAAAGTGATCGTGCGATCACTTCCGGCAAAGTGATCGCATTGAGCGGCACCCCAAAGGCAAAAACAAAAAAGACAATAATATCAAAGCCTTACGGCTCCAATAAGCAGAGGGGCCAGCACGCACGCGATCAGTTGGCTGCCGCAGATCAAAAAAGCCAAAACAGTCGGCCTGATGACGACATTCTGATGCTGACGAGGCACGCCCAGGATCACACCGGCGGCTATGTCACCTATCTGGGGATGGATGACGACATACGGATGGCGGCCGAGATGCTGGCTATGGATGACGGCGATCTGATGCTGTCATGTGGCCGGTACCTGCAGATGGAGCGGGCCCAGAAAAACATACTGGCCCAGATAGAAGAGGACTATGACGCTGGCAAGTCATGGCCCTACCCCGGCACTGAGACCCCAATGCCCCGTTCGGTGGCAATCGCACAAGCTCTGATCTCCCCCTCTGACCGAATGACCGAGCTGATCAACTTCATCGGTCGCCGCAAGGTGTCAGCCGCCCGCCTGAGGCTGGATCAGCACCGCGCCCACCCCATTAGCGCCGAGCGCCAGATTGCCATCGTTGATGAGGCGCTGGATCTGCGAGAGGAGAAGCAGCTCACGGCCTTGGAGACTGCCTATCTGATAGAGCGTCATGGCATACGCCTACCCCGCGCCCTGGAAGCCGAGCTGCTGCGTGAAGTGTCGCTGATGGAAGCCAAGGTTGAAGAGGGTCAGGGCATCACTGATGACGAGCTGGATGTGCTGGCCCGCAAGTACCAGGAGAAGATGGCCGACCAGAAGGGGCCATGGCTCAAGAACCGCCGAGAGGAGGTGCAAGCCGCCATCGAGGCGGAGCTGGCCGCTCAGGTAAGCGATCAGCTGGACGAGGACGAGTATGCCGACCTCCCCCCTCCCGATTGGAGCGATGTGGATGGGGTAGAGCCGCTTACCGGCGAGGATGACGTACCAGGGGAGCATGGATAATGGCTCGCCTGCGCTCTATCACGAAAGACCCGCGCTACCCCGAGCTGGTGGCCAAGTACCGGTACGACTGGATAAGGGCGTCCGTTGACCTGTTCGGCAAGGAGCCGACATGGCAGCAGCAGATCATCTTGGAGGCCATCGAGGAGCCGGGTTCTAAGGTGTCGGTGTCGTCAGGCCACGGTACCGGCAAATCAGACATGACCTCCATCATGGTGATTTGCTACATGCTGTTCTTCCCGAACGCCATGGTGAACATCGTGGCCAACAAGATCTCCCAGGTGCAGCAGGTGGTCTGGAAGTATTTGCGCCTCAACTGGAAGGAGCTCTGCCGCCGTCACCCTTGGGTAGAGCAGTATTTCGTACTGACCGATACCACGTTCTACGAGATCACCGGCAAGGGCGTCTGGTTTGTGGCTCCCAAGGGTTGCCGTATCGGTAACGAGGAATCGCTGGCCGGTTCGCACGCCAAACACCTCCTCTACATCGTGGATGAGGCCTCCGGCGTCAGCGACAAGGCATTCGGTGTAATGACCGGCGCCTTGACGGAAGAGGACAACCGGATGCTCCTGTTGTCCCAGCCGACCCGTAACGGCGGCTTCTTCTATGACACTCATCACAAGCTAGTGAAGCGTGGGCCGGACGATAAGGACGGATGGACGGCGATAAAACTCAACTCCGAAGAGTCCCCTATCGTCAAAGTCGGCTTTATCCGCATGAAGTTGCGGGAGTATGGCGGCTCCCGGGATGCGCCGGAGTACATGATCAAGGTGCGCGGGGAGTTCCCCAAGTCGCTCGCTGGGTACCTGCTGACCCGCGATGAATGCGAGCGCTCAGGGCGGGCCAAGCCGCGGCTGGATGAGTCGTGGGGCTGGGTGCTCACAGTGGACGTTGGTAACGGCCGCGATAGCTCTGTGGCCAATCTGGCGCGGGTATCTGGCGACCGGTTCGAGCGGCGAGTGGTGCCGCATAGCGTGAAAGAGTGGCCAGGTACCATTGATCCGGTCAACTTCGGTCGCCTGATTGCGGCCGAATACCCCAGGGAGCAGTACCCCAACATCACCGTTGCGGTGGATGGTGACGGCGTGGGTGCTGATACGGCAACGATCCTCGAGGAGGCCGGTGTCGCCGTACACAGAATCCGTTGGGGCCAGCCCTGCTTCTCCGATGATGACAAGACTCGATTCCTGAACAAGCGCGCGCTGGCAAATATTATGGCGCGTGACGCTGTTAAGTCTGGTCGTTTGAAACTGGATACAAATGAGAAAACGCTAGACCAGGCATCCCGAATACCTTGTCGCCTGAACGAGCAGGGACAATGGTGCATGATGCCAAAGGATAAAATGCGCAAAGATCTCGGCCTTCCGTCACCGGATAGATGGGATACCTACTGCTTCCATTTTTTGACAGATTATATTCCGGCCGCAATGGTGATTACGGATGATATGAGGGCTGAACATGAATCTGTATCCGCGTGGGCCAAGGAATTGGTCGCGGAGGATATTTAATATGTACGCATGATGTTGTTTTCCATGTTTATTATCCCATTGTGGTTATTAATCAGTGACGACAACACCTGACTTCTGCTCTCGATAGCGTTTCTTTTGAGCCAGAAGTTCGCTTTCCCTGTATAGAATGCCCGCCACGCTCGGAAGCGAGCATTTAACTGGTTCGCACGAAAGAAAATCCAGCTTGTCCTTTCTTTCGGCCTGTTCCCGTTTCTTTTTGATTTGCACTCGTCCGCTGCGGTTGTCGATAAGGAAGCCGGAGAATGGGCAGCGCTCCCTGACCGTCTCGCCATCTGTCATAGTGAAAAGGCATATGGTCTCTGTGCCATTGCTATTGCGGCATCGGTAGTGCGTCTCGCCGTCAGCCTCCATGGCTGCAAGCTCCTCTCGTAGCTCATTAAGAACGTGGGTACTGGCAAAAGTAGAGGCCCGCTCAGCGTCTTTTTCCAAGGCTTTAATATGCCGCTTCATCCGGTCAACGATAATTCTTTTCTCAATCAATCGGGAGCTGGTGGCCGCATCAATATAAACCTTCACAACATCTACGTTATATATAATGCGGGGCGGTGGATTGAATATGTGAGAGTTCTCAGGAAATCTAACGGGGTCGATAGATACCAACTCATTAACCATATTATTCCATGTGTCTATTAATAGAGTGAAGTCGCGCAGTTCGCTTTCATTTCTAATAAACCCAACAGGTCTTACGACTTTATTATTTTTAATTTCATGGCTTATAGAATGACGATGAATAAGATCGATAAGGGTTTGGCGAAATTCCAGAAATTTCTGGTACTCTGCGATTCCATTTTTACTCATAGTTGGTGCTGCTCCTGTGTGCGTCAAACGACACTTTTTATCAGTGTATAGATAAGCAAAAAGCCCGAATCAGGTCAACTGTTCGGGCTAGGTGTTAGGATAATTATTGTTACGATTTGCGACAATACCTATAGATCAGAGCGCTTTAGTAGCTGGTCGCACCAGATCAAATGAGCAAAGAAGGCCATCAATGAGGCGACACCGGTTGGCAGGTTGGGGATGATCACCAGGAGCGCGTAGCTGGCCGGAGGGATAATGGCGGCCGATGCCCCCACACAAAAGAGTCCAGCGCCACTGGCGAAGAATAAAATGCTGCAACCAAGCAAAAAAACAACAGAGGCAATATGTGGCACGCCAGCCATGCAAAAGGATTGCCCCACCAGCAATCCACCAATAGTGGCCAGAACCAGATTTCGTAGGGTCATCACCAGATCTCATTCTCCTCAATATAAGCCTGAACCGCTGGCATGAATCGTGCCTGAATTTCTTGCAACTCCTTGTCGCTGGTCTCAACCGGAAGAGTGGCTAAATATGCCATCCAAATATCATTAGGTGAGTTAGAGAGCGCGCTTCCTATTATCGACTCTATGTTATATGGCAGTGCCTTGTTCATTATTGTCTCCAAGATCCCGGAGACAGGATGATAACCGCTCGCAAAAAGATCCGGCAATCTTTTTGAGTCTGCAAAATGGTGATCTGTCGCCAACCTTGACCGTAACTGAATAAAGTGATCGAAATCCCTTGTAATTTTGTTAAGCGTATCCGAACAAGTGGTTTGGTTCATTTGAACACAAATCAATGTCTGATAATTACAGTTATACGACATTGATGTATAATCCCTCGGGTAACCCCAACGTCAAGAAGCGAACAATATGCAACTCCCATCTATCCATTCCGGCTCATTGCCGGTTTCAAGCATTCCTCTCCAGCTCGACCGAGTTGGGCCAGACCAACTGGCCGAACTGATCGCCCAAGCGCGCCTTCGTGGCATTCGCCTGGAAGATTCCCCCGAAGTGCAGGAGGCCATGCGCCGGTTCCTCGAGCGGTTCAAATCCACCAGCGGCCGCTTCTCGAAAAATACATGGCGTCAGTTAGAGAGTAGCTGGTCACTTTTCGTTAAGTGGTGTGATAGCAATTCACTGATTCCACTACCCGCAGAACCGGAAACCGTTAATCGTTATCTCTCACATAGAGGGGTGACCGTTCACCGTAATAGCTTAAAGGTTGACCTCTGGGCGATCGGGCGCGTGCATCGGGCGGCCGGTTGCCCAAATCCGGCTGCTGACTCTCAGGTGACCGACTCGGCCGCCGCGATCAGCCGGCGGAAGGTGGAGGAAGAGGAGGAGGGGGTTAGCCAGGCAAGCGCCATGCGCGAAACCCATCTCGATGAGCTGCTGACCATGTGGCGGAAAAGCCCAAGCCTGACTGCTCGCCGGGATCTGGCTCTGCTGACGCTGGCCTATGAGACCATGCTCCGAGAGGCCGAACTGGCGCGGGTCAAGCTCAAGCACATCGCCATGCAGCCGGATGGCGGGGCGATCCTGACGATCCCTATCACCAAGACGAATCACAGCGGCGAACCGGAAAAAGTGGCCCTGTCCCGCCAGTGCATGATGCTCATTGTTGAGTACCTGGAGCTGGCCGGTCGGGAGCTGGATGCCTACAGCGATGCGGCGCTGCTGGGGAGTGTTAGCCGGTTCGGCAAGGCCTTGAAGCGGGGCGCTCCTCTCACAACCAAGACGATCGAGCGGGTGTTTGCCAGGGCACATAAGGCGCTGGGGCTGGATAAGCTCGGGGTGCGGCCGTGGTCGGGTCACTCCGCGCGGGTAGGGGCCGCCCAAGATCTGGCGGCTGACGGCTACAACGCCCTGCAGATCATGAAGGCGGGCCGGTGGTCGAGTGAGGTGATGGTGATGCGCTACTGCAGAGACATATTTGCCCATGAAGGGGCGATGGCCAAGCGCCGAGCTGGGCGGGTGTAGGTCAAGTGAGTTAAGGGTAATTCACGGTGAGTTTGCTTAATTCACCGGATTTGACTAAAAAGCGCTCGCCTCCAACTATCCGGTATTGCCGGATAGTTGGGGTGGTCTAGGGTAGATGTAAGAAGGGCGCCAGTTCGGCGCCCTTTCTGTTTATATCGTGATCTCTACGGGGTATGGCAACGGCTTGCAGGATATGATGGCCAGCTGCCATTCGTGCCCGCCGGTATTCCCCCATATCGTATCTGATAGGGAGTTCAGCGCGTCCTGAGAAAGGATCTGGTGCAGCTCCGCCTTGAGCACTTCATAGTGATAGACGTAGAGGCCGCGATACAGCGCCTCTGACATGCGAGCCTTCCAGAAGTGCATACCTTCGCCTGTCTGGAGGTTATCGCTCAGGATCACATCATAGCGCTTCAAGATGTAGCCGAAGAACACCGCGGCTGGCAGGTCACGCAGCACCGCCTTGTGTTGGAAGTCGGTGGAGCGCCATACGCGCTGCTGGGTGGCCGGTCGGCACTTGAGGTCTTTGTAGTGAACGATGATCACCTGGTTGTAGTAGACAACCTGCTTGAGGTTGTCATTTACCAGGGCGATCTCGAACTTCTCTTTGTCGAGTCGGGTTGTCACGCAGATCAGGCGGTATCCCGGCGTCAGGGGCAGCCCCAGCTCACCAGCAATCTCCTGAACGTGACCGTGCCCCACCAAGGCGTGATAGATAGCCCCGTTGGTTGCTGTCACTTCAAGGTCACGGAATGTCTCTGTGACTTTGGCGGCGTCTAGGATGAGTTGCGGCATAGCGTCCCGTAGATTGCTCATATTTGATTCACGCCTACTCTACCACCCGAAACGGGGCTGTTCCATAAGAATAGCATTGGCGGCCCATCTACGGCGCCGCGCCGCATCATTGCGTAACGGCTTTAATATGTTAAATAGGGGGCAATAGAAAAGGGGGCTTGATGCCCCCTTGATGGTGTCAGCTGCGCTCTCCCGGGAGGGCGGCCAGTGATGAATCTATGATGGCGGCCACCAGCTCAAACGCCTTGTTGCTGGTGGCTGCCCTGGCATTCCAAAACAGCACGGCGGCGTTTCTTGCCTCCTGTTCAAACTCCGGCGTCAGCTTGTTGTCGCCACCTGGGCCGCCGTGAGATATTGGGCCTCGAGCGCCGCACTCGCCGCACTCCACCGCGTTCCTGACATAGGCGCAAACGCGAACCTTTCCATGTTTATTGAGAGCCAAATCTTGGCGCTGGATGGGGATGATCTCTAGTTCTTCTTGTTGGCCGCAAAATGGGCACGGATGGATTTTCACTACCTCTTTCCTCTATTGCTTTGCATCTCTGCGAATGATGGCCTTCACTTCGGCCACCGGCGCCCCAAGGGGGACGCTTACTGTTCCGGCCGGTTCGCCGCCCCGGCTCTTGGTTATCTCGGTGTCACCCTTGAACCAGCACCATTCTGTGTCGCTGGTGGTGTCGGCCGCCTCAAGGATGCCGCACCGGTACTGAAAGTTGATGGCCATCGCGCCCCCTCAACTGAGTTCCCATGCTGCCAAGACTTCATCGCCCTCAAACTCAATCAAGGGCTCCCCGCTCTCCCATTCGTGCCATACATCGCCCACCTTGAATGCGAAGAGGTGAACAATATCCCCCTCCCCATCCCAGTTATCGCGGAACCGGATGGCATGGGTAGGGTGGATGGGCTGAGCCTTTTTCTCTGGTACCTCTACTATCAGCCCGCCCGCCTTTAGCCTCTCAATTGCGGCCTCTACCTGGTCTAGGCTGCAGTCGAGTGATTGCGCCAGATCTTGTGCGGTCATTGCCATCATGCTTTTCCTTGTTCTGTTGCTGCTGGGCCACCAGCAAGCCGTTCTTGCGCCATCATCAGCTCGTAGCCGGTGATCCTGTCCACCCCCTTTACATCCCTCTGGGGTGGCCGGATCTCCGTCCCGTTGACTGTGCCGGTCAATATCCATTGCCTGAGCTGGCCTATCGTCATCCCCAGCTGCTTGCCGGCGTCCTCCATGCGCCATGAGTGCTTGAATAGGAGGTCGTCTGTCACTGGGTCAAAGGTGCCCGCCGTCATGCGCTCAAGCGCTCTATGGGCCAGCTCCTTGGCCGTGTCGCCGTATCGGGCCGTGCTATAGGTTATCTTCTGGCCTTTGTGCTGGGCCGTCCATTGGCCCTTTGAGGCCTGAAAGGAGATCCCGGTCGGGAGTGGTTCGCTCACGGATGGTCTCTTGCTGTTGGTGTTTATGTTCTGCCCCGGCTGGTGGCCGGGGCGATGTAATGGCTATGCCGCCATGCCTGCCCTTACCGCGGCCTCGACACTATCTATGCTCGCCAGGCGCTTGGTGATTGCTTCCCGTATGTGCATCAGCACCAGCTCTTGATCCGCTCTGAGCTCCTGCTGGCGGGCCAGCACCTCTTTACCCCGCTTCTGTGAGTAGAGCGGCGCGTTCTGGAGGCTGCAAAACTCGCTCGAAAACTCAGACATTCCATTGCCAAGCGCCTTTACGGTCACCAGCTTGTAGGCGGCCAGAGCGTCCGGGGTGCAGATGATCCACTGCTCACCGACCAGGGCGGAGCGAGTGAGCCGTTCCCACTGTGCAAGCCTCTCATTCAAGGCGTTACGGCTGCTGGACAGGTCATCGAGCAGCTTCACCAGCTCTCCATTGGCCGCCTTGCTCGCGCTGGCCGCCTGCGGCTCCTGTTCCTGCTGGGGATACTCATAGACCAGCCCTGTTGCCTCACCCGCCCAAGGGGTGTAGTCGCCATCGTTCATTGCTCTGACGGATTCGGCGCTATCGCAGCCGATGCAGATCAGCACCCGGGCGGCAGTCGGGAACCGGCCCTTGATAGTCTCCAGCGCGGCCTTGAAGCCTTTCAGGGTCTTTGGCATATCCCAGCTTTCGCCGGTGGCCAGCAGGGTTTTACCTTCCGCATCTTCGGCCACCAGCACGGCGCCGCGGCTGCGAATAACCCGCAAGTCCCAGTTGTTGGCCGCATCCTGCTTGGCTTCGGCAAACAGATCGCTTTTCAGGGCGCAGATGGCGGCCCAAGTGGTCGGGAGCTGGCTGGTGGTTTGGGTCTGGTTAGTCATGGCGAATCTCTCCAAAGGAAGGGGCGGCGCCCCCTGATGAGAGATAATATAAGAAACATATTTCCGGTTATCAAGCGGAAAGTGGAAATATATTTCTACTCTGCGCCGTTAGCATAGGGCAGGCCGCGCAGCGCGTCATCATAGTAACCAGGGCGGTTAGGGTCAGAAATCATCTGGCCGATCCGGCGCTCTGTCAGCTCCCAGCGGTCAGCCAGGGCGCGCTGCGTCCAGCCCTTCTTCTTGAGCAGGGCTTTGATCTCCTCCTTGGTCATCATGGCTGGCATGGGGGCTGGCTTGGTGGTGGTCTTTGTCATTCCTACTACCTTCAATATCGAAATGGCGAAATATATTTCATGTTATGCGACTGGCGCCCCAGCTGCAAACGCCGGTCACTCCATGATGTTCAGGGCGGCCATTGAGGTGGCGATGATGTATCGCTCATGCAGGGCATAGTTTCGGGTTGGCGCGCTGGCCGCCTCGATGGCCTTCGCCAGTTCGGGATGGGAGCCGTTGAAGGTCGGCCGGTCGTGTGCGCCGCCATCCAGGCAGCGGATCTCCCACTCCCCAGCTCTGGGGTTCCATGTCAGGTAGGGCTGACGCCACCAGAGCATTAGTTCCTGCTGGGTTCGGCGCTCGTTCGACAGGTCGCGGGCTGGTGGGTTGGCAGGGTTTACCGGCACGCCATTGATAACGGCGTCCACCAGCTCAACTGGAGGAAGGGTGCAGGCCTGCTCGAGGGGGATGCTTGAGAAGATCATGGTTAACGCTCCAGGGTGAAAAGGCGGCCGGAATACTATACCGAGTTGCTAACAGGGCCGCCCACAGAAGTTGTGGATAAGCGTATTTATAGCGCGTTACGCCAAATAGAACCAGAAACATATTTCTGATAAATTTCTTGAAAGTGCGCCTCCACGGCGTATTATGTGCGAGTCGATACGCCTTGGCGGCGTATACAGGAGGTGACATGAAGCTAGCCATAGAGAGCCGCTTTATGCGGAGTAGGTGGGGCGCTGATGGCCGACCGATCGGCGGTAACGTGCTGAGCATTGTTGCCACTGCTGGAAGCGGTACCCGGCTGCAGCGCACAGATACCTTTACCTGCTTTGCTTTTCGTGAGGGTGACCTGGTTGATCTGACCGGCGAGGCAAAGGCAAATGCCCAAGCCGCACTCGAGCGCCTGCAGAAGGATGTGGACAAGGGCGAGCTGTTCCCTGGTCAATGGGTGGAGATCGAACCGGCGGCCGGTTCGCCTCAAGCTGTATACAGCATGAAGGGTGCAGAGTGGCTGTGACTACGGCAGAGATAGTCGAGCGCCTGCAGGCCTGCAGGACGGTAGAGTTGAGTACCCGAGACATAACCCCCACCAACATCCGAGCGGCCCGAGAGGCGCTGGATATTCCGGTTGGCGTAATGGCCATGAGGCTGGGAGTGGATCGGGATACTTACAGTAAATGGGAGCGCGGTGTCTGCCAGCCATCTGCCAGCGCCGTGACCACGATCCGGTGGTTTCTGGCCGGTCGGGTGCTATGACTCCCCTCCCCTGGTGGCAGCCGGTGATGTGTCTCGGGGTTAATGGTGCGCGTTATGTCTTGTGAATCCATTATCCTAACAGATCGCCCGTTTGGTATATTATGATGATACAGCGCAGTCAGATGGTGAAAGGCCGATTAATCCAGCTCACGGCGGCCCGCAATGCCGCTGGCCACCCCGTTGTTATTGCGGCGTGGCTGGTGGATGGCGCCGAGGTGCAGGAGGCGGCTATCGCCTTTCCGATGCGCTCCGATGGTACGGCGATAGCCTTTGTGGCAAGCGCAACTGAGGCGGTATTCATGAGGGCTCACGCCCAGCTAGAACCGCACTTTGAGCTTGTCGATAGGTTCATCGCTGGCATGAAAGAAGGTATGCAACGTGCAAAATCAAGAAGCAAATTCCCACCCGTTCAGCCTGGGTACCGCCGCCGTGGATAACTCCCCGCGCCGGTTCCCCGCGTCACTGGTTCCATCAATGATCCGCGCCAAGTTGAGCGGGTCAGCTATCAAGGTGTGCGTGCTGGTGGCCACCGACAAGGCTGAGCTGATGAAAACCATCCCTCAGGCCGTTATCAGCAACCCGGATATGAGGCGCGTTGCCAGCGAGAATGGCGATGCTCACATCTACCGTGGCACCGTCCAGTATCAGGGTTCTGGCAACAGCAACCCCTGCATGGTCATTTTGGCTGCCTCTCAGGACGATCCCGCATTCAGGTCTGCCAAGTTCGCAGCTGGTGGCGAGCCGATGCAGGTGATCGCCCTGCACGATGGCGCGCTGGCCAAGGGCAGCTGCTTTGAGGCGCTGGTTCGCCAGCTCTGTGCTGAGCCGATGCAACTGGAGGGCGGTCTGTGAGCGTATCCAGCGGAATGCTGAGTGTGATCGTCTCCATGATGGAGTTTGGCGAATCCCCGTTCCTGAGCGTGGCCTACGATCCCGATCAGGATGCCTATACCGGCGTCTCCCCCTGCTCCGCCCTCTCCAAGCTGGAGAGGATGGGCTTTGTTCGGGTGATGGACGTTCAACCGGCGGCCGTGGGCGATTGCGCCACTGTTCGCCTGGAGGCTCGCTCCGACTTCCTGAGCGCCTTTGCTGCTGGGGTGCGGGAGTTCGAGAACGGGCGGGATCTCTACTACGCCGACTACTCACAGCACCCCTTCGCCTTCTCTTGCGGCCACCAGCACGCTGCAGCTCGGGCCAAGCGCCCCTGCAAGCCCTATCGTGCCTCTGCTGGCTACATGTGCCATGGCTTCCTTGATGCCGACAACGGCGAGACCCGTTTCATGCAGGGGGGCGAATGATCGCCGTCATCGACAAGGTAGTGCTCGACTCTATGGCGCTGGCCAAGGCCTACCTGGTGAAAGAGGGCTACACGAAAGTTAAGCGCCAGCGCCAGTGTCAGCTGCAATGGTGGATGCGTGGCTCTCGCCATGCAGCGGTAGTAGAAAGCAGCCCAACAGGCCGCGTAATTGTGAAAACAGGTGTTAACGCATGACCGAATTAATTGAGGTGACGATGGACAGCATGGACTGCAGCGCCGAGGCAAAGCAGTTTATCGACCAGTGCCTTGCTGCCCGCCCGGATGGCGAGCGCCTACCTGAGACAGCCAAGATTATGGCCGCCGGTATGGATGCCATGTCCTCTACGTTCAGCGAGCTGCTGGCCCGCAACGTGACGCCTCAAGAGCTGCTGCTGATGATCGCCAGTGCCATGGATGCCACTGAAACCGAGCATGGCAGCCTGCTTGATGTTGAATCCAAGTTCATCTCCGAGATGAAAGATCCCGCCGAACCGGCAAAACCCACAACCCACTAACCCAAGGCCTCAGGCCGCAACAAAAAGGTAATAGCGTGAACAACACCCAAGAGCAGAGCAATATCACCGAGCAGAAAGTCGAAGGCCAAGAGCAGGTGCAGGAGCAGGCGGCCCCGCAACTGACCGCCGAAGAGATCCTGCGCATCAACATGGCCAACAACTACTTCAAGCACTGCGTTAACTCTCGCGTGGTGGAGTGCAAGGAGACCGGCGCCAATCCGTTGCATATCGGCTCTGTTGATTCTCTGGTTGTCCTGCTGGGGCAGGTTCTCAATGTGAGCGAAGGCGATCCGCATGTGCTCCAACAGCAAGTTGGCGCCGTCATGCAGGCGCTCAACACCATCTCTATCGGTAGCGACTCCCTGAGCGTGATCATGGCTCGCCAGATGATCGGTCAGGCGGCCGACCAAGGCCAAGCCTTCTCTCTGATTGGCCACCTGCAGGACGTAGCCCAGCAGCATATGGCTAATGCCTCCATGAATGAGATGGCCCAGCTGGTGGCTTCCATGCAGGCGCCGGTTCAGCCAGCCAACTCCCCCATGGCCCCCTTCCCTGCTGGTGCAGAAGAGGTACCGGCCGTGAATGCCGTTGATGAGCCGAAGAAGGGCGAGGAAGAAGAGGCCGAACCGGCCGAACCGGCCGAGGTGGAGGCAGAGGAGCCGAAAAAAGAGGTAGAAACCGCCGAATAACAGGCATCAAAAAGCCCCTCCGAGGAGGGGCCATTGAATTGATCGGCTGTAACGCCAAATCAAGAAGCAGGGACATGGTAAGCGATGCGAACAACAGACGCAAACCCATTTGATAAAGTCAAAGCTCGACAGGAGCGCGCCAGAGAGCGTCAGCGGGCCAAGCTGGCTGACCCGACCTATCAGGCAAAGCAGCGCGAGAAGCAGAAAGCAGCGGCCGATAGGGCTATCCAGCGCCGCCGTGAGCTGGTGGCCTCCCCAGAGTACCAAGAGCGCCAGAAGGTGAAGCAGGCCGAGGCCCAGCAGCGCCGACAGTGCGCCCCGAAGAAGCCCAAGAAGGCCACCAGCAGCCCCAAGAAGCGGGCCAAGGGTATGCCAGGGCGAACCCCGACCGCCGATGAGCGCCGGGTGATGGACGCAATCGGCCAGTTGCCGTGCATCTGCTGCGAAATGATGGGGCGATACAACCCCGTTATCTCTTTGCACCACACGAAGGGGCGCACGGCGCCGGAGTGCCACAAGTATGTTCTGCCCCTGTGCGCTGGCCACCATGACACACCGGTACCGCCCGAAGTGCTCCAGCAGTACCCAGACATGATCCCCCGCCATGCTAAGGGCTCTCTTGGTGGCCCTGGTGCATGGCGCCGCCTGTTCGGTACCGAGGAGGCGCTGGTGCAGGCCGTCTGGGAACGTGCGGGGGTATCTTCCTAACAAATGGCCCTGTTCCGGTTATTGTGTCGGCTGATCGGCTCTCGTAGAATCGTCTACGTGTTAGCCACCAGCGACACACGGTTAAGGCAAAGCTCCGCTCTTTGAATGCCGTCCCCTCTAACGAGGGGGCAACCGCAAAGGTTCTACTCAGAGTCTTTCCGGTTGCGGGCCTATCTCCTGATGTTTCTCCCGTTCCCACTGCAGTGCATCGGGCCCGCAACAAACTGAGGAAGGTAACAACGGGGTGCATCCTTTTCGGTTCCTCAGGCCGTTTGGGGTGCAGCGCCGCTGTTTCCTGTGATGGCAGTGATGCTTCTTCTCAGGTTTCTATTAGGCGGCCAGCAATGGTCGCCATTTTTTTTGGGAATTTTATGGCCGATACCAACACCATTAACGTTGTGGCGATCAGCTTGGCCACAAAGCAGCCCGTCATGCTGATGGGTTCACTCACTCAGAATGCCCTCCATATCATCGAGCTGACCCAGCTCCCCGCGTCCATCCCAAAGCTGCGAGAGTCGATTGCCAAGCTGCGCACCAGGCTTGCCAAGGCGGGACGGGACGTAACCATTTACACCGAAGATCCTACCGGCCTGCTGCGTGACTGCGGCTACCAGTTGCGCCTGGACTCGATAGCCCCGGCAGATAGCCGCCCCCTGGTCTCTATCGCCCTCGAGCGGTACCGCGCCCTAACCTCTGTGAACGGCATTCAGTACCCCGGCGGCGACAACTCCGCATACCGGATCTCTGACTCAGTGATCAACATCAAGCTCAATGACATGGGTAAGACGGTGTACGAGGTGGATTGGGCCAACATCAAGGACGGCACGCGGGTAATGATGCTGCTGATCTACGGTGCGATGTGTCAGGGGCCAATGCAGGCGGATTACCTGCGCCGCATGTTCGCTGCCATGGATGCGGGATCGAGCAAGCCCAAGGCCGGTAACGGGTTCTTGGCGGCCACGGTCGGGTATGACCGGCTGCAGCAAAGCAAATTCCCCGCTGCGGCAGTGCCCGGGGAGACCCTGTAATGGCCCGCCTATCCCGCCTATCGGACATGCTGATCACCGATGACATTCTGCGGTCGTACCTCTATGCCGCCGTTCTGGCCATGGTGCGTGACCATGCCGAGACGGATGTGATCACCTACGAGATCCGCCCGGATGAAGAATACCGCGCCGACCTGCTGGCCCACCGGGCATACGGTACCGCCGAGCTCCGATGGGTAGTTAAGCTGGTGGTCGGTGTCGATGATGAAGCAGATCCCCTGCCGGTTGGTACCTCCATTCGCCTCCCCTCGAGCGCATGGGTGAGAGAGAAGATCCGGCACTTCCTTGATGACGGGGGGATCTGATGCCAAAGAAGGCGAGCTTTATTCAGGATGAGGCCGGTCGCTTTCAGACGGCTGGCCTGTCAGAGAAAGCCTTTATCCAGGTGTTCAAGGAGATAACGCGCCTCAACAACAAGCGCCGCCAAGACGGCAAGCGAACACTCCGCCCAGGGCAGCTGTCCCGAAAGTCGGTTCAAGACCTGGTACGCCTTGGCAAGAAACCGGACGGCACCGAGTTTACAGTCGATGACCTCAAACGGTTCGACAAGCTGCGCAAGCAGTACCGCAAGCGCCGCGGCGGCCAACAGGGGATCACTTACCTCGAGCTGGTGGCCCGTTCTGCAGATACCAGGATAGACCGCGCCAGTAACCGCTCTGGGGATGGCCGAGAGGTAAACTCCGCCCAGCTGCTTGCAGTGAAAGCCAACGTGCTGACGATCAAGGTCAAGGCCTCCCATGTGTCAGTCCACCAGCACCACCGCGTAGAGGTGCGACTGGAGGAGTGGGATCAGCTGATGGCCGATGCAAATGGGCTGGATTCCGGCTACCAGAAGGCCACCAAGCAGGCCTGCGCGGGCCGCCTGTCCATCAACTGCAGCTGTGGCGATCACCAGTATCGGTACCGCTATATGGCCACCCTGGGGAATTACTGCCTCTCCCCGCCCAAAGAGTTCTCATACCCAAAGATCACCAACCCGAACCTCTCCGGCTTGGCCTGTAAGCATGTGCTGCTGGCAGCGCGAATGATGCAGAGCCCGACCTGGTACAAGCGCCTCAGTTACGAGATGGCCGCTCAGGCGCGCCGAACCGGCTACGGGGATGTGAAGCGCACAACGGTCTACACCGGCCCCGATGCCAAGGCGCTCGCTCGCAACAAGTCCAAGAGCATTGATACGGACGCGGCTCGAGCGGCGTGGGACAAGTACCGGAAGAATGCCGCCAATGTGGCAAAGCGGGTCTCTCGAGGTGATGAAAAGCTCGAGAAGATGCGCGACCAGCTCCTCAAAACCCGCAAGAAGCACCAGGACACCAAGGCCAAGCTGCGCGAGGAGCAAAAGGCGAATGAGGCGCTGCGTAGGCAGGCCCAGCAGATGATGAGGGATAACCTCAAGATGCAGCTGCAGGCCTTCACCGATGCGTTCAAGGTCGCCGGTATGGACGCCAACAAGGCCATGGAGGCGTTTGCCAAACAGAAAGGGATCACCCCCTCCACCCTGCAGGAGTTGATTAAGTGACAACAGAGACCGAGAAGCCCGCATTGAAGCGGGCCCGTTCCCAAGGCCACCAGCCATTCAATGACCTGGTACGCCGCGACTGGGAGCGCCTGATCCGGCAGAGCCAAGACAACTTTGATGCCCTGCTCTACCGGCCGAACCGTGAAGAGACACAAGCGGCCATGACCGGCGCCATGTTCGGCATGGGGGATATGCAGCAGGCCACGATCAGCTATGAGCAAGAGCCAGAGCTGGTGGCCGCGCTGGTGGCCCCGCTCGATGATGACGGCTTTATGTCGATGTGGGATGGCGATGCCATGGGGATGGGCGATAGCGGCATTCTGACCGTGCTCCTGTCCTGTGTGCTGGCCCCTGAGGGTTCAATCCTTGAGTGGAAGGAGGAAACCGCCACCGGCGATGTGCGATCGGTGTTCTGGTATGTGCAAAACGTGCGTGCAGTGGGCTCTGCTGCCGTTGGAGCCTTGCATACCTGCGTACCCTGCGGTGACCTGACTCAAGCCAAACTAGAGGCCGCCAAGGTGGCTATGGGAGAAAACAACGATGAGTGAAGATGCGCTGATCAGTTGGGAGGAGGTGGTATCCACCCGCAATGGCTCCCATAGCGTTGATGACTGTCTGGCGGTCGATGTGGGGTTCGGTAACCTGATCTCTGCGCTGGTGATCGGGATGCGCCCTGGTAATGACCAGCGGCATGGGGCTCTTCGCCAGTTCTTGGCCCGCCCGCCCGCCTCCCGGGTGCTCTACTGCAGCCATGGCGACCCGACCAAGTTTATGAAAGACCTGCTGGCCAAGGGAGATCCCGCTGCTGACGGCAACACTGCGGCCCTGCCGGTGGTGTTCTTCACTCGGGACTTGAGTAGTTCGGTACACGATGGGTCGATATACAAGCCAATCAGAGACCTTGGCCCAATGCAGGGCAAGGATGGCCGGCTGGCCGTGCGCGTTAACCTACTCCATGAGGTTCTGACATATCAGGTGTTCGTGGTGGGCTGGGATCGCCATACCGCTGACTGGATGCGCCGCTACTTCTCCGCCATGCTGCGCCACCATGTAACCGGCTTCGCCTATGAAACCGTGCTGCTGGACGGCTCTATTGACGCATCGGCTGATGTGGTGACCAAAACCCCAGAATGGCAGCCCCAGCCGCTCGAGGATGCGCGCCTTGTGTGCCTGTCTACTTCCATTGAAGTGATTGCAGAGGTGTATGAGGCGGCAGGCCTTGACGCCCAGCTACGCCGGTACCGGCTTCTGGAGCCAAGACCAATGTTTGGCATGGAGGGATAAGCCATGGCCCGCCAGATATATCAATTCTTCCAGCGCCTCACTACCAACGGCCAAGAGATCCCGATCAACAACATCTCGGACGGCGCCTACAGTGAGTTCTGCTCCATGGATGGCCCCCAGCTGATCCTGAACCTGTCCGATACCGATAGCACCCTGGCTGACGATTACGGGCTGGTGGAGGGAGCGGTGATCGATGCCCGCTTTGGTCACACCTACAGCGGCGGTGACGACTACTTTGCCAGCTCCTTTACGGTCGTCTCTGCCGCCCCGAGCGGTGATCACCTGGTCGTTGAGGCAATGGAGTCTGGGGTGTTCGCCGTCAAGCAGCCAGAGCCCGCGCCCCGGGTGTTTGTGGGGGTGACAATCAAGGCCTTGCTGCAGGCCGTTTTCCCTGGCTACACCATCGAGGGGGCCACCAGCACCGACCGAGTGAGCTACCACGTTCAAGTGGGTGCCACTGTGTCGGCCATGCTGCGCCGCCTATCTGCCGATACCGGTCACGCAATCTGGGTCGCCCGGGGCGTGGTGTACTGTATCCCCTTCTCTGAGCTGCTGAACCGAGCTGACAAGGAAGAGCCGATCACGCTCGAGTATGACGGGTACCAATCCAAGTTCCCGATCCAGTCATACAAGCCGATCTACATCTCCGCCGCCGGTGACCGAGCAGCAAAGCGGCACTATGCCACCTGGGATACGGTCGGGGGCGTGATAGCTGGTGGCCAAAATGCCGGGTCACCCCGCGTCATGCTGCCCGCTGCTACCCCGCGATCGCTCAATGAGGGGGTCTGGCGCCTCGATCCCTGCCTCGATGCCACCCTGTTCGGCAATGCCCGCTACGCCGCCGGAATGACGGTTGGTGTGCGCCTGAATCGCCAGTCCACTGAGTCTGTTCTTGATGAGTCGGTACCGGCCAGCCAGACATTTATCAGTGTGACTCACCGAACCGTAGGCCATGCCTACAGCTGTATCGCGTCTCTGGGGGTACCAAGAAAGTGAGCGACAAACTATACGGCCGGTATCGCGCCAAAGTTGAGAACGTGGATCACCCTGAGGGGCACTACAAGGTGCAAGTGCGCCTCCTCTTCCTGTGGGATGACTGGCCCGCCGAGGCGTTGCCATGGGCAGAGCCGGAGCTCGCCCTGGGGACGCGCAAAAACAACGGGGCGGCGATCCCGCTCGAGGTGGGCGATCTGGTCTGGGTCGTGTTTGAGGCGGGTGACTCCCGAGCGCCGGTCATTACCGGAGGGTGCCTATATGCCCCAGAGGGCGTGCTCAACATGCCGCATGAGGCATTCGGTGGCTCTGAGTCATACCAGCACAAGCGAACCGACAAGCAGCCCGCCACCGAGGAGCCTGGCTACTATGAGAACCCTGTTTTCTCCCTCTACGGGACACTGTTCGAGGCGATGAGGAAAGGTGGATTCCGGCTCACACACAAGGCGTCTGGTTCGGCCGTGGAAGTCAACAAAGACGGCCAGTTCGTGCTGCACGGCGAGGCTGAGACATTCCTCTCCAGCAAGGGGGATGCGCTGGTGGAGGGGGACGGCAAGCTGACGATCATCGTCAAGGGCAATGCAGATCTGGAGAGCGATGGAGACATAAGCCTCAAGGCCAAGGGCAAGCTCGCCCTGATAGGTAAGGGCGGCGTGGAGATGGGCGGCTCGTCCTTCAACTGGAGGAAGGGGTAAGACATGGCAGGTATCGCAACAGAGGACTCTATTTGCTCAGGCCATGACGGCTACCCGCCGCGCAAAGCGGTAGAGGGTGACGCCAGTTTCCTGATCAATGGTGTCC
The DNA here is from genome assembly GCF_027706185.1 of Aeromonas sp. Y318-3. Classification (NCBI taxonomy): domain Bacteria; kingdom Pseudomonadati; phylum Pseudomonadota; class Gammaproteobacteria; order Aeromonadales; family Aeromonadaceae; genus Aeromonas; species Aeromonas sp. Y318-3. Next base: position 67,032 of record NZ_JAPDCN010000019.1, on the reverse strand, counting down.
CTGCCCATGCAGACGGCATGGTGTGGGACTTTCACACCAAGCCCAAAAGCTCACCCCATAGCGGGGTGGGGATCGGGGAAGGGTCTTTCTTCATCAACGGAAAGCCCGCTTGCCTGATCGGTAGTTCGGTGTCGTGCGGCTCAACAATCGTCACCGGAGATGAGTCATTCAACATTGCGGGGTAAGCATGGAGTCAAAAGAGGGGAATAGCGCCCAACCAGGGGGCAACAAACGGGCAGAGATGATGGCAGCCATGGAGTTGGCCGGAGCAAAGGCGCTCGATGGGGACGATCTGGTGAAGTGGGTAGCGCTGACAGATAAGGTGCTGGAGCGCCCTGAATCGCTGTCAGCCATTTCAAACGCCGCCGGTGCGGCAAGTACACCAGTTATCCCGCAAAAGGCCAAGGAGATAGCGCTCTGGGGTCTTGGCGGGGTGTTCGTCTACAACTTCGTGATAAGAGACCTGCTGATCTTGCTGCTAAAGCTGGAAAACGCGCCTCCACCAGCCATTACGCTCGATGCGGTAATGCGCCTGTTCGCGCTCTAAGGTACGCCGACCCCAATCACTCCCCCGGCTGCCCCATACAAGAGGGTTCTATCTTGCTTGAATCACCAAAGGCCCAAGCGGTCTATCGCGCCCTGCAGTCCTCGAGCGGCTTCTCCAGTTCTGCCGGTAACAAGGCCGCCGCTGCCATCTCCAAGGCTACCGATCTGCAGGGGCAGATTGAGCAGCTGATGAAACTACCAGACGAGGGGATCCCCCCGGCTGGTGGCCTGCCCGTTATCATCCCGAGCGAGATCAAGGCGGCCGTAGCCAAGCTGGACGAATACAAGGGGATGATGGGCGGCACTATCAGCTCCAGTGAGGGGCTGAGCTCGGCTATCAGTCAGCGCATGGAGAACGTGACGGGCAACATGGCCATGATGAATGCGGCCGCCGGTGTCGCACAGAAGATGGGGGATGTGCCTGAGGGATGTGGCGCCCTGGGGGCTGCTTTCTCGGTGCTGACCAGCGAGGGGCAAACAGACGCCCTGAATGCGCTGATGGGGCAGCTTGGCGGCCCGCTGGCACAACTCAAGGATGTGATCGATGAGGCGCTAGACCTCAACTCATCCAGCTTACCAGGGCCACTGAAAGCCGCCCTCGATGAGGCGATGGCGGCGGTCGGCGCCACTATGGCCAGCATTGGGCAAGCAACGGCGGGGATCAACTCGCTGGTGGGCGAGGCTCAGTCGATGTGGGCAGCTCTGGATAAGTCTTTCACTGAGGCGGTGCAATCCACCATCCTGGTGTCGATGTTCAACAACCCCTGTTTGGGGGCCGTGATTGATGCGGTATCGCCGCCAGAGGTGTCAGATATTCTGCACAGCTTTGAATAGCAAAAGGCCCGGCAATCGCCGGGCCTTCTCTTAGCTGGTGGTCATGCTCTCGGCAACTTCGGCCGCCTTGCTCCGGCCGGTCTCGGTGAGCTGGTAGGCAATCTGGATGCCGATGGCCAGTTCGCTGCGAGCGAGCAGCCCTTTATCCACCAGCCCCATGCAGCTGACATGGAAGTTGGAGTACGCAACGGGGTCTTTGTTGTTATCCGCTCTCCAGCGATTGACTACATTTCGGAGGCGGCCGCTCGGGATTGGCTCGAACCACCCCTTACTCTCGATGCAATGCAGGGCGAAAAGCGCTATGCGCTGAGTGCCGGATAACCGTTTGTGAGGTTTGTAATTCATAATGTTTATGAATAATTGAGGTTCAGTGATGGTAATGGTTAATTGATAGCCAATCAAATCTCGCAGTTAGATTTCGAGCGCCAGCTGAATATCAATCTTGTCCGATTCGCGGTCATAGACCAAGCGGGATGCTGATACGCAAGATTCAACTCGCTCAACGAGTATCGAAGCCCTCGTTTCCTTGCTTTGCGGCTGGTATGTGCCTTTCCAGGCGCTGTCCAATCCGATGTTTCGAGCTACGTTCGTGCTGTCTGCGCTGGCAAACGGCAAGTGCTGAAAAACTGACTTGTTCAGGCCGCGAAGCATATGCAGCTTGGCAATGGGGAATCCATCTTCGGTTACGACATGGCGAATAACGTCTTTTAGCTTGGCTACGCACTTTTTGGGGTGCTTTACGTCATATTCGCCACAGCTGCCAATGGCAACCCGATCATAATTCCGACATAGCCGAATAAACCGTTCATCAGATTCATTCATGTGCCATACGGGTACACCAACAGAGCCAAGAGGCCACGCCTCCAGCAAGGCATCATTACCCGACTCTCCGCCATCAATAACGTCAGGAATGATGGCGAAATCAAAGCGAGGGTGATTCATCCATCGCCTTACGAAGTCGTAGTACCCGCTCCAGTCAATTGGCGTTCCGGTACGCCAAAAAGTGAAAGCTCCATTGTCCAGGGCAAATGACTGAGTGATCTCGGATGCAAGGGTGAGCTGCTTAGGGTTTGCATAGCTAATGAAGGCGTGGCGCCCCTTCCATGCCTTAATGGCGCATGTGTCCGGGGTGATAGGCCCGCCGTGGTAGTGAATCATGTTTCAGATCTTCCTGAGTGATGGCGGGCTTACTTGATGAGAATAAGCCGAGGCCACAGCATGACCTCCTTGATGACCAGCCAAAACTGGTGCGGCTTGGATGGATGCTTACCCTGGTACTTTTCCATTAACTGGTTCGAGCGGGCTAGGCACACACCGGCGCCAATCAAAAACCACTGATAGAGGACAAATCCAGCCGCGAAGAGGTGCATTGATGGGGGCATTATTGAGGTCTCCTGTTGTTCCCGCGCTTATCCTAACAACTTCAACGAAAAACAAGAACCCCAAGAGCTACCAGCCGCCCCGATAATGCTTTAAACTTTAAAGTGATTATCCTAACAAGTTAATCAAGCCTTCACTCCAGCCCCCCGAGGAAGGCGAACCTGCGAGTTGCCTTCCTAATCATTCAACCGATTAGGGGCCAACAATAATGTCCAAATCTAAAGAGTATCAGGCGCGCATCGAGCAGCAGCACGCTGACGCTAGTGCTATTCGCCTTGTGTGCGTGAACTCCCAAACCCAGCTTGGCAGCTCTGCCGATCTGGAAACCCGCATGACTGCTATTGCAGCGGCCGCCACCGCAAGCCCGATGTTTGAATCCCTCGGTGAGCACGCCGGTGGCGTTGCTTGTGCATGGGCCAGCGCAATTCAAGAGTACGCCGAGACCTACGGCGCCATGCCGAGCGATGCTCTGCTGAGCTCTGCCGCCCAATCCCTGCGCAACATCACCATGTTTGAGTCTGTTGGCGCTGAAACTCCGATGCTGGAGTCCGTGCAGAAGTCTCTGACCACCTCCCAAGGTGTGGAAATCCGCGCCCGTCAGGCTGGTCTGATCCTGCCGGTTCTGCTGGCGGCCGCCACCTCTGACGCTGTAACCCATATCCCGGGTGCTGCCAACGAAACCGAAATCTTCCGTATCCGCCGTCACGCCGGTTCTACCTTCGGTGACTACGAAAAGGGTGACGAGCTGGGCATCTTCGCCCACGGCCAGTACAGCCAGATGAACCAGACCTACCCGTTTGCAGCTGGTCAGGTACCGGATGGCGAGAAAACCTCTTTCGTCTACAACTCTGCCACTGATGGCGCCGCTATCAAGGTTCCGTTCAAGCGTCACTCCGTCAAGATCCTGGTGAACCGCCGCCGCGGCGCTGTTGAGCTGGAAGAAGAAGGTCGCATGTTCGGCGTGGTCAAAATCAATAACTCTGAGATCAATCTGAGTGCTGACATTGACTACCCGAACGGCAAGGTGACTCTGACCACCTCCGCCCCGCTGCCTGCTGGCGTCAAGCTCTACCTGGTCTATGACGTAGACATTGAGCAAGCGCCCGAGCTGATCCCGACCATCACTCACAAGATCACCTCTGTGAAGCTGCGCCCGCACGAAGCGGTAATTGCTGCCGAACACACCATCCAGGCCTTCTGGACTATGCAGCGTGAATACGGTCTGGATCTGCGTTCCATGCAGATGAGCCATATGCGCAACTACCTGGCATATGAGAAAGACCTCAAGAACCTGAAAGAGATGATCAAGGCTCACCAGGCGCGTGAAACCTTCGATCTGACCGTGCCGGGTGCTCAGTATTTCAAGGAGCATTACGAGCTGCTGGGCAAGAAGCTGACCATGATCTCCAACGACCTGATGGAGCGCACCAAAGTCTCCGGTCTGGTCGGCATGTTCGCAGGCAAGAGCGCTACCGCAGTGTTCAAGTCCCTGGGCGCACCGCACTTCATCTTGGCTGACAACTACCGTCAGGTACCCCGCATCCACTATGTCGGCACCCTGTTCGGCACCAAAGTGTTTGAAGTCCCGACCGAGATCGAAGTCATCAAGGGTGACCCCGAGACCAAACTGGGCGAGTGGGATTGCATGTGCTATGCCCGCGGCGAGAACCACACCGAAGCAGGCATTGTGACCGGTGACGCTATCCCGGCAACCATGTATAGCCATGGCACCCAATCCAATATGCGCGACCGCAATACCCTGTGGGAGCTGTCTTATTGCGATGTTCACCCCGATGCGGGCGAAGAATACTTCACCATGCTGACCCTGATCCCGGCTGCCGAATCCAAGGCTGTCGAGGCACAGGCCAAGCAGGCAGAAGAGCAGGCTTCCGAGTAACCCATAGCGGGCGGCAACCATGCCGCCCGCCAGTTTGGAGGCCTGTATGAACAAGAAACTTCTGGCTCGCGTTATCAACCCCACCAGCTGCCGCTATCGCATCGAATGCACCGGTTTTCCGGCTGTCGTGGTGGTCTCTGGTGAAGATTCTCCCGAGCAACTGATCCCGCTGGACGGCGAAGGCCATCTGGCCGTGCTGAATAGCATGGTGCAGCGATTACAGCTTCACCATCTGCAGGTGTCAGTGCCCGAAGAGCCTGCACCCCCCGAAGAACCGAACCCAACCCCACCAGAAGAGCCGCCGGTTGATGGAGATGGCTCTGGCCAGCCACCAGCCACCGAAACGCTCTCTGAGTCGAATGGTGAGCTGAGCGAAGAGGTCAAAGGCGCTTCTCAGGAAGATCCCGCCCCTCAAGACACCTCAACCGACAAAAAACCGCCCGCCCGCAAGCGTGCAAGTACCAAACCCACCAAAGGTGACTGATTATGGTAATCCCGAGTTCCCTTACCCAAGTCGCGCAAATTGCCGTCCAGGCAATTGATGCCAGCGCCACTATCTCTGCCGGTGGTACCGGTGGCGCCAGTGTGTTTGCCGGGGTAGTTGTCAGTGAGAAGGGTCAGCCCTTTGAGCTGATCAACGTCAACCGCAAGAACTGGCAGACCAAGCTGGGCAAGCCGTACCACCCCTCCAAGGGTGAGATTGCCGACCCGCTGCGCCAAGTTGGCGATGCCGTCCTGGGCGGCGATGGCTATGTCGTGCGCGTTGTCGCCGCTGATGCCAAGTACCCTGTGCTGACAGCCCGCTTGGCCCCTGTAGTCAAGGCAGTCAAAGCCACCAAAGAGGCCGAAGGCAAGCTGGCCGAACCACTGGCGGCCCCTACCGCGCAAATGAACACCTCCGCCGTGGTGTTCGGCACCACTCCGCCGCTGGCCGCTGGCGATCTGTTCGCTATCTATCCGAAGGATGGCGATGTATCCGGTCGCAAGATTGAGATGCTACCGATCGAAGGTAAGGATGGCTTCTTCACCCTGAACCTGTACGAAATCGATCGTCTGGGCACCTCTTTCCTGCAGGAATCCCACGAAGTCAGCTTTGACATTGAAGCCGTTGACGATATGGGCCAATCCGCCTACATCGAAAACCGTCTGGGCGCTGGCTCTGCCGCGCTGGCCATCACCATCAAAGCGGGTGCAGACCTGTCGGCCTTCCCGGGCGCAACCCTCTCCGCATTCACCGGCGGCACCCTGGGCGACCAGAACGAGATCGGCGCCGAGCAGGTTGCCAAGGCGATCGCTGTGCTCCGCTCTGCCATGGTCGGCTATACCGCGATCCTGGGTCTGGGTGTCTATGACACTGACTCACTGGCCGCTCTGGCCGAGGTGGCAGAAGCTCGCCGCATTGACGCCTTCCTTGATGTGCCCCCGTCCCAGAATTACGCGGGTGCTGTCTCCTTCATGGAAGGGATGAACATCAACAACCACTATCCGGCCTGGTACCACTTCCCGTACTCCGCCAAAGACCCCTACTACTCCGGCGGTCGCGCTGTGTGGGGTATCTCCGGTATCGCGTTCCAGGCGAAAGCAATGGGCGTTGCCAAGGTGTCCGGTTCTGTCGGTGGCTGGCACTACTCCCCTGCAGGTGAAGAGCGTGGCGTTATCAATCGCCGTGAATGCCAGCCCTTGGCCGGTATCGGTGAGCTGGATGAAGAGGCGTTCTACAAGGCCCGCATCAACAAGCTGGGCCTGACTGGTAGCGGCCTGTTGATGATTGATGACGCGATCACTTCTCGCACCACCAATGACTACCTGCGCTTCCAGCATGTCTCCTCTGTCATGTCGGCCATTGCCCGCGATTTCTACGCCCTGGCGCGTCAGATCAAGCACAGCCCGGATGGCCTGACCTATGACGGCCTGCACAAAGGCATGACCGATGTTCTGGATGGCTTTGTCACTTCCGGCGCCCTGGTTAAGCCCCGCAATCCCGATGAGGACGGCGAATCCCCATACGTCCTGCACGTAGAGCAAGACGAGTTCGATCAGTGGACTGTCGCCTGGAACGTCTGCGTGACCGGCACCGCCCGCCGCATCCTGGGTACCCCGGGCTTGATCCGCTAATAACCACCAGCCCACCAGCTGGTGGGCTTTTCCATCAAGGAGAACACATGCACAAGTTTTTGCAGATTGCCCAAGGGGACAAGAACCAAATGTTCGGCGCCCTGCTGGGTACCAAGGATAAACCGGCTCAGGAAGGCGTTTCCGAAACCGCGTTTTTCGAGTCCGTTGCCACTGACGAGATGCTGAATGAAGCGGCCGCCGGTGTCGCCAATACCACCGCTCGCGCCGATGCGATGGCAGTTGTGCTGGCATGGTATGACGATGGCGATGACGCCGCCGAAGGTCTGGATGCCTACGCCCAAGCGCTGGCCGACTCTGACGAAGATGGCGAGATTGGCGAGCCGGAAGAAGAGGAATATCACCAGTTCCTCACCCTGATGGCTGACGCAATGGTGTTCCTGGGCGTTCCGGCCAAGACCGCCACTGACGCCATGATGGGCGATGACGCTGCAGCCGCCAAGGCCATGCAGGAGATCGAAACCCGCATGAACGGCGATGACGCTGATGAAGATGATCTGATTGTCGCCTACAGCACCCGCGAAGCCGTTATGAACGAAGCCAAGGTGAAGGTTGTCCGTGGCGGCAAGGTGAAGTTTATCCAGAAGCCCCTGCGCAAAAAGATCCTGTCTGCTGCTCAGAAGGCCGCCCTGCGTAAAGCTCGCCGCAAAGCTCACACTGGCGCCGCCAAGGTGGCACGCCGCAAGAGCATGAAAGCTCGCAAGTCTCGCGGCATGTAAGCGGAGGTAGCCGATGTTTGCAGGGGTAGGCAACAACGATGGGATCAGCAGTTACCTAAAGGTTCGCATCTCCAATGATGCGGGCGACATGGTGACCGCTTATATCGGGGAGGGGAGCAGTAAGACGCTCTCCTCTACGTGGACTTCGCCCTTTGAGTCAGATGCCTTGGGTAAAAGCCAAGGCCTGTCAAAGGCCGGTGACGCCGCTCAAACCGCCACTGACATGACCTCGGTAACCCAGTTCAACAGCCGCATGGTGTGGGAGGGGACTACTCCTCCCACGCTGAACCTCACTCTCAAGTTTCTAGCGTTCTCCGACCCCAAGACGGAAGTTCACGATGCGATCATGCTCCTCGAGCAGATGGCCAGCCCCGAGCTGAACAAGCTGACCCCTGGTGGCCGCCGACCATCCACCGTGACTGTGGATGTAGGTCGCCGCTTCAAGGTCAGTGGCCTGGTGATCGTGGATGTGAGCTCCGAGCTAGACCCTCCCCGCGACAAGCGGGGGTACATGACGCGCAACACCGTGCAAATCAGCCTCATGCCGAATCAGATGCTCAATGCGAGCGAGATTCCAGGGCTCTATCTATAAGGGGAAACCATGCCTGGTCATTCTAATGCCAAGGGGAACACCAGCTACGTTAAGCAGAAGTTCCTGAAAAACATCGCCGCCGGTGAAAAGCTCTCTGGCGCTGAGTTTGACGTAGCCTTTGATGGCTATGACGACCTCTCCGTTCTGGTTCGCACCACCCAGATCCCGGCGCTCGGCCGTGCTGACGTTGAGGACTTCGGCCCCAACGGCATGAAGTTCGTGCAGCAAGGCCCGCTCGAAAACAGCGGTCAGGTCACCATGATGTGTGTGGAAACCATCAAGGGCGTCACCTTGAAGGCGCTGACCGATATGGTGCTCAACAAGAAGTACGTGAACATCACCATCAAGCCGACCCCCGAATCCCTCGGTGGTGGTGTACCGGCCGGTACCGGCTGGCGTCTGGAGCACTGCCTGATCCGCATGGATAACGTGGATCTCTCCACCGAAGATGTGACCGCTATCGTCAAGCCGAACATCACCGTCACCTACAACTGGAAAGAGGTGCTGTAATGACTGCCCTCGAGCTGCTAAGCGCTGTTCGGGGGCGGTTCTCGGTGCTGCTGGTGGAAGAACCCCAGCAGCTCCAACTGCTCACCACCGCTTTAGGTACCTACCAAGACCTTGCCGGTTTCATCAAGCGCGTAAAGGTGACAGAGCGTGCGCCCCTCAAAGCGCCCGCCGACCTTTTGGCGCCGGTTCTATGCACCGACAAGCGAGGCGACTTTGTGCCTCACGAACTGGATTTTGATGCCGAGACCAACGCCGTAATGATCGGCTTTGATGATGCCCGGTCAGCCTATCCACTGAGCTTCACCTACCTGGTGAACCTCCGAACCATCGACCACGACACCTATCAGATCCCGGAAACCATCATTGGCATGGTGCAGGACTATCTGGAGGTGCTGATCTCCATCCCCAACGATGAGCGCATGGCCCGTATCCAAGAGGCCGGAAAGCTCGATGTATCCCGCACGCCCACCAGCGATGCGCGAGAGGGGCAGCTGGCAGCAATGCGCGAGGCCATGAAGGCCCAGCGTGCAATCCTGCCCATGATCACCATTCAGCCGTTCTAAGGGGGTATCGTGGGCCTTTTGACGAGCTTGCTGGGGGCGTCCTCCGCAACCACCAGCAATACAGCAACCGGCGGTACCAGCCAAACAGGCCTGCTTGCCCGCCACCGCCGCACCGTTCGCCAGCTGGTGGAAACACCTTTCCAGCAAGGATGGCAGTTTCGCGTAGAGATTGACGGCCAGCCGTCCGACTTCGATGTCTACGTCAAGGATGTGACTTACGGCTCGTTCACCATTGAGTATGAGGCCACACAGGTCGGGACGAATACCATCAACGCCCCGCTCCACAAGACCGCCGGTACCGTCACGATGACGGTAAGAGATCATCAGGATGGCCGAGTCGAAGCCTTCTTTACCAAGCTATCCAAGAAGGTGATCAACGATGACGGCACCATCAACTTGCCAGCTAACTACCTGGTCAAAATGCGCCTGTACCTGCTCTCCGATAACGGCGCCGAGACGCTGAATAAGGAGTGGGAGGTATCCGTTGCCGAGTGCGGCGAGATTACCCGCTCCAGAAGCGCTCTCAATGAGTTCGTGAGCTTCCCTATCGTCCTGCAAAAATACCGCGCCCTGAGCGCTAAGGACTGACCATGATCCCTTTGTTCCCGCTACCAAGCCGCCCTGCAACTCAGGTTCAATTTCGGATGCCTACCGTGCAGGACGCTATCAACTTCTCAGGCCTGCGCGATGAGCTGGATGAAGCAGCCACCACAGACTACCTGCGTGCGCTCCTGCAGGATGGCGCCCCCGACCCGATAGGGTGGACGGCGGGCGATCGTGTAACCGCTATGTGGTGGATTTGGATGGCCATCAGCGATGACACCACCCTTGCCTACAAGTACCAGTGCCGCCATTGCGGCGAGACCCACCACGTTGATATTGACCTGGTTGATCTCGATGACAACCTCACCGTGCTGGAGCGCGAACCGGCCATCGCCGGGGAGATTATGGCCAATGGCCAGATCCACGCCTGCCAATTTGTCCCCCTCGATGGCTATGCCATGACTGCCCTCGAGCAGCTGCGCCTTGAGTTGCTGGACGCCACCAGCAAGGCGGCCAAGGACACCATCAAGAACCGGATCAAGGTGCTGGAAGTGGCGCACAGCTTCCGCCTGGACGCTGACGCCGAGCTACCCAGAGAGGAGGCTGACGCCAAGCGCCTGGAGCTTGTCATGTCTATGAACCCAGCCAAGGAGTTCCGCGTGCTGGCTGCCCAGTGCTATCAGGCGCTCGCAGAGCTGCGCCACGGCTTGGCGATGGAGATAACGGATGGCCGAGTCGAGCTGATCTCACCACTACTACCGTGCGAAGCACCACAGGAGGGAGAGGGGCAGCCACCGGCATCCGTCCTTCTCCTGCGATTTCAGCCTGTCCACTGCATTCCAGCGATATAGCACGGCAGGGTGGTACACCATCGTGAAGAATCTCACCGTGTACGGCGGCCAGCCGATTGATTCAGTCTTGGGGTCGCCTATCGGCCTTGTGGAGATGATCAACCAAGGGCTGCTTGACCGGTTCCAACGCCAGGGCAACCAATGAGCGACAAAACACACACCAAGCAGGCAGACATAGAGCAGGCATCAGTCGGTGAAATGGTTGTGGAGGGAGAGCCCCTAAACCTCGCAGCAACGCCGGAGGCCATCTCTGCAGAGGACACGGCCGATAGCGCCACGCTGGCCGTGCTCGGGCAGATTGCGACTGATGTAAAGCGACTGAGCATAACGAGTGAATCGCTACTAAAGCGCATAATTTCAGACGGAATATCTGCAAGACAACATCACGCAACCAAGGCGCCAACAAGCGCCATCAAGCGCCAGAAATCACCAAGCGCGGTAATTGAGCGGCAAGAGGTGGCGCCAGAAAGCGCCAACAAGGCCAAAGGAGAGCCTAAAAGCACAGGATTGGCGCCAGCCAAGCCGACAAAGGCAATTAGCGGCCTGTCAATTGAGACCACCGAAAGCGCCAGAAAGCGCCGAAAAGCTCAACAAGAGACTGAAAAGGACTTATCAGGCGCTAAAAAGACCCAAACAAAAAATAACCAAAACGCCAAGGTTGCAGCCTCACCCAGCGGCAGAAAGGAAAACCCGAAGGGTAACGCCCCTAGAAAATCCCGAGAAAACAGAACAATCGACTTAGAGCCAACTGTTGCTGTTCGGGGCAAAAGTGACGGGAGCGCGCCGCAATCAGTCAGCCCAGAGCATACCCAAAGGGCAGAACTGGCCGCGCCTGGACGCAAGCCTAAATCGGTGCAGGCCGACACTCGCCGCGATGGCGGGCTCTACATTGGCGATGATGGGCGGGTAAGACGCCCGGATGGCACGTTCGCCACGAAAGTGGAGGTTCGCCGTTGGCAGCGCGAGCAAAACGAGGCCAGTGACGCCGCGAGCCCTGACAGCAAGGAAAAGACGACTCACAGCCTCACATCGCTGTTAGTTAGAGGTGTGGCGCTGCTGGCTGGCCCCAATGGGATTGCAGGCACCAAGGGTCTATCTCACTCGTCAGCTGGCGAGGCGGCCGGGGTGGCAGCTGGTGGCTCGATATTCTTCGCCATTCGGGAAGTGACTGACCTTGCATCAGACGTAAGCGAGGCCCTGAAAGAGCGCGACATAAAGGGCACCAAAGACCTGATCCCGTACCTGAAAAAGCAGGTCTCAGCACTAAACCCCTTCAAGCGCGAGAAGGGGGAGACCACCGAAGGTACCAACGCTGCAGAAGGCGCCAGGGCCACCGAAAGCACCAAGGCCACCGAAAGCACCAAGGCGGTCGAAACAACCAACGAAAGGCAGGTCACCAGCCAGATCAGTGACTCACGGCAGGTTGAAACCACCAATGAGCGCGAGTCGGTTGGCGTCACCGACCGGCCGGTAAGCAATGAGTCAAAGCGCCCCCAATCAGCCAAGGATGCCACCAGCGCCGAGGCTCACCGGCAAGGCGAGCTGGTGGACACCATCGAGCAGGAGGGCTTGGATCAGGCCGAGCTGCTGGAGCGCCAGCACGGCGAGCTACTTGAAAAGTTGGACGACCTGATCGATAGCAGCAAGCAGAAGGGCCCCGGGCTGGTGGATAGCGCCATGGATCTGGCAGGGGATGCCTGGGAGCGCCGCCGCGGGAAGCGCAAAGGCAAAAGAACCAGAGCCCGCCAGCCTCGACCAGAGATCAGCGCCAGAGCTCGCAGAGAGGGAGTCAGGGGTCGCAGGGCGCCAGAGGTTAGGGGTAAGCCTGCCGGTCGCATAGCGCGAGTCAGAGCGGCCATGCCGCGCATCTTCTCCCCTGCTGCCTCCCCATTGGTTGCTGCCAGTGCCACCGGCGGCGCAATGGCGACAACAGCCAGGGCGGCCGGTTCTCGGGCTGTTGGCGCTGGCGCTGCAGCTATGGGAGCAAGAGCAATCCCGATCGCAGGCCAACTGCTGGCGCTGGGAATGGCTGGCTATGACGCCTATCAAGGCTTCAACGATAAGGATGCCCAATCCCGCGCTTTCGGCCTGCAGGGCAACCAGAAGGCGACTACCGGCCAGAAAAGCGCGATGGCAGCGGCCAACGTGCTGGATCTCGGTGGTCTCACCTCTGGCCTTGCCGGTCTGCTGGGATCTGCTGCTGGGGCGCTTGGCTTTGAGCGCCTGCAGGAGTCGCTGACGTTCGATACCGAAGATATGGCCCGCGCCATCTATGACGGCATGACGATGTTTGATCACAAAAACCCGCTCAAGGACAACGGCAACAAGTCGATCGTCAACAACTACGGCTCGAGCGGCGTGACCTATCGTGGCACTACTCCCGTCACCGGCGAATGGCAGGGTACGCCCGTCCGGTACAACGGGATCGAAGCTGAAAATGGTCTGCCGGCTAACTTCCTGGGGGCTACTTCCATGGTTGAGAGCGGCGGAAATCCCAATGCCTATAACAAGAAATCTGGCGCCATGGGGGAGTTCCAGTTTATGCCCAAAACCGCTGCAGGCCTTGGGCTGGCCAACGCCTTTGACCAGAAGAGCAGCACGGAAGCCATGATCAAGCACACCAAGCAGAATCAGGCATATTTCCGCAAGCAGATGGGGCGGGAGGCAACCGGCAGGGAGTTGTACCTACTCCACCAGCAAGGCATGGGCGGCGGTACCGGATTGATAAAGGCGCTCCAGCAGAACCCCAACGCCAGCGCTGTAGAGGCTTTGGCGGCTAACGGGCAAAAGGCACCGGTTCAGGCTGTGCTGCAGAACGGCGGCCGAACCGATATGACGGTGCAGGAGTTCACGGATCTGATCCTGAACAAGTACGACCGTGCAGAGGCCGCCATCAAGAAGAACCCCGGCATTGCTGCTGGAGAGGCAAAAGCCGTCCTCAAGGAGGAGAAGCCAGCCTATGACGTTCCGATGATGCTCCGCGGCGGCCCGCGTGACGGCGAAGAAGCGCCCCCGCTCGTCCACAAGACCGAGCAACAGGCCTCCGTATCCACCAGCTCCACGACCACTACCGCCGCGGCGCCGGTGACGCAGACGCTCGCCCCTCCGATGACACTGCGCCCGGTGGTGGATATTCAAGAGGAGCAGGCCCGCCGCGCCCTGACAGAGCCAAAGCCATATGCCCCGGTTGTTGATGAGACAGCCAAGATGGCCAAGACCCTGCAGAACATCGAGCGCCTGCTGGCCGAGCAGAACAAGCAGCAGAAAAGCAGCCCGACCGGCGCCCCGATGCGAACCGGCGGCAAGCCAGACACCACCAATCCGCCAATGCTCTCCAGCAACATGGCCGCCTTCGCGTCAGATAGGAGCTGATGATGACCGAAATTGACTACCTGATGCAGCTTGACGAATCAGGCGTGCAGCTGCGGGAACAAGAGGATGCGCTGATCAACAACGTGGCCGAGTGGATGGACACCCCAGAGGGTACCGTCTACGGCCGCCCTGGCTGGGGGAATAGGTTCACCTCATTCAAGCATGAACCACCTGGGGAAGATCTCGAGGTGGCCATCGAGAACATGATTGTGACAGACCTACCTCAAGACGTTCGAGGGGTGGTTGTGAGAGGCATTCGCTGTGAATACAACCAGAGCGAAATCGACATCTGCAGCGTCACCATCGTTACCAACGTTGGCACCCTATCTACCCAGCTAAACACCAAGGAGGCGCTGTGAGCGACCAACCAAACAACCAAACTCCGGTCGAGACCTTCAATGAGCTACTGAAAGGCACCAGCTGGTGGAGCCGCCTTATCGGCTCGCAGTTCGCCCAGGGGATCGCAACCTTTGTCGGCCAGATGGCCTATCGCACCGAAAGCCTTGCTCGCCGCCTCCTGCAAGAGGCCTTCATGTCAACGGCCATCAACCGCGCCTCAATCCTTGCTGGAGCAGAGGATCGCGGCTATGTCGGCGGCAAAGTCATGCCTTCCACAGGCAAGGCCAGTATCACCAACAACACAGACTCAGTGCAGACGTTCGCTTTCGGCACCCCAGTTGATGGCCCTAACCAGCTGGATTACATCTTGGCGGAGGCCGTGCGAATTGAACCCGGGGTGACGCTCGAGGTGGAGATCAGCCAGCTGACCGAAGTGGTTATGACCACAACCGTGACGGCCGAAACAAAGTGGCTGGAAATAGCCCTCCCCAAAGCGGTAACAGCCAAGGCCTCTGAGGTGGAGGTGTGGGTCGAACCGCCCCGCCAGACCTCCCAGCGCTGGGAAAAGCGATTCATGTTCCGCCGAGGTACCCCAACCAGTCGCATCTACACCGAGAGCTATAAGCCAACAGAGCAGCTGGTTGTCCGGTTCGGTAACGGGCTGGCAGGCATGATCCCCCCGCTTAACTCAATCATCCGGCTGGTGGTCTGGTGCAGTGAAGGGGAAACCGCCCTGCTGGAAGGTCAACCCCTTACCCTGGCGGCCGAGAGCGATTTCCTAAAGGAGGGGATCAAGATCGTCACAACCACCCCGATTGCCGGTGGCCAGTCTGCCGAATCGACCGAGGCAATCCGCCGTGGCGCCCTGTACGCCACCCAGTACGATCAGCAGGTGGTCTGGGATAGCGACTATGCCAAGTACATCAACGACAACATATCAGGGCTGGTATGGCTCAAGGTGTGGGGGGAGACGCAGCAGGAAAAAGAAAGCGGGTTCAATGTGGACAACATCAACCGCATTTTCATTTCCGCCTACTCTGACACCCAGAGCCAAGAGCGCCTGGAAGAGCGGATTGCCGCGCTGTTTAGCCGCGGGGCAGAGTTCAATACCCGATACTCCTACGTCAGAGTAAACCGCCAGCCGTTTACCCTGATCCTCAATGGCTCGATCCCCAATCGCCAGCGACAGGATGCCGTCAAGCTCTCGCTGATCACCATGCTCACCAACAAGTTTGGCGAGAACGCCGCCCCGGGCTCCGTGGCTGGCCAGTCCAGCACCAAGGAGATATTCGAGAAGGACATTTGGACTGCCATTGATGAGCTTGGCCTGCTGACCGAGTTCACCATCAAGCTGGTGGGCCGCATTGAGCAGCCCAAGCTGAAAGATTATGTGTTCCTCGATGCGGTGGGCTCTACCTTCAATCTGGAGTACGACAATGCAAGCTAACTGGCTACGCAACCGGCTCACCAAGGCAAAGCAGCAGGCGCCCATGTGGGCAGAGCTGGCCGATGCCGTGCAAGAGGTATTCGAGCAGCACATAGAGCCGCTGGTGGAGCGTCTGAGGGGGATGGGCGGCGCGTTTACGATGGCAGAGGAGGATCTGGATGCCCGGATCAATGAGTTGGGCCCGTTCTTCTTCCTCTCTGAACGGGTCGCGCCTGAGGATTGGCCGCTCGCCCTGATCCAGCGACAGGATGAAATTCACTACAAGAACACCGAATGGCCAATGCTCTCAACGATAGGGCGTGAATTTACCGGCATGTCCGTTACCTGGTCACCCCAGTGGGCCCCCAAGGATATAAACACCTATCCCTACGGCTCGCGCTTCACCACCAAGGAGATGATGCCCTTCGAGGACATTCCCGAGAGCGACTGGTTTATGACGAGCCGCGGGGTGATCCGCGTGTCCTTGCCGGAGTTGGCCCGCTCGTTCCCTGGTGGGGAAACCCAAAACGAGCAGACCGCCGAGTTTGAGGCCATTCTGGCTCGCTTCATCGCCCCCCTGATCCCGCTGCGAATCGTCTTTGATGGCGCCCAGTATTACATCGGGTACACCCTGAAAGAGGCGGAAGAATGGGTAGAGCTGCTGGCAACAGACATAGGGACTAGCTGGCCTGAGGTCAGCGAAGGGAATGAAACGTCAACGGTAAAGCCAGCCGACATTAGCACCACGTTCCCCAACATGAACAACAGCAGTGACGCGCCCATTGGCCAGTTCTACCTTGATGTAATCCCCATGGATGCCTGGACGCTCGACAAGCCGATCACATAGGGAACGGCCGCAAAAAAACTGGTAACATCAAACCGCCTCACTCCCCAACCGCGCCTCCATCAAATGGGGGCACACTTTGAGCGCGATTAAGCTCTATGACGCCAAGCTACTTCGGGCGTACTACGACAACCGGGCGCTAAGCTCGATTGGCAAGTCCAATACCTCATTCCGCCTTAGCAAGGCTGTATGGGGTAAGGGATTCCAAACCACAGTAGGCGGCAAGCCTTCCGTGGGCAACATTCCCCTCGATACCTCCAAGATTGACGGGGTATTCGCTACTACCAACCTGGTTCTCTCCTATGTGTCCGGGCGTATTACCGTGCGCGCGGTACTGCCTACCGGCTCCGTGCCTGCCGGTGAGCTCCATGAGTTCTCAGCCCTTGGCATTCTCGATGAAAGCAACACGCTGGTGGCCGTCATGGCCAGCACCCCCATCACTGTGCATGATCGCCGCTCTCTCTCCGTAGAGGGTGTGATCGAAACCAACATCGCATAAGGGGAGGGGCTATGTCTGATCAAGAAATTACCTTGTCACCCCCGATGAGCGTGGACACCTCGACATTCGCGCTGCTGGCCGACCTGCAGTACCTCGAGCCATTTGCCTCTGAGGCGCTGAACCGCAAGTTCTACGGCGTAATCCCCCCAGGTATCTATCGCGGCTTCCAATACGTGCTACCAGGGAGCATGAAACTCAGAATTGGCCGCCCCAGTGAAGCCGGTACCGCCATCATCCACGTTGGCGACCGTTGCATCACCGTTCAGCAATACAAGCCGGTTGATCTGGTTGTGGCCGCTGGCTTTGTCGGGCGAGTGGTACTGGAGGGTTTTTACCAGTTCGGCGTGAAAACCAAACAGGTAGATAGCGAAAGCACCGTTGATGCCGTATCGATCAAGTTGGTGACCGAGGCACAGTACAAGCCAGAGCATGTGACGCTGTATAACCTCAACGTGCCCGCCAATGCTACCGCCATGCAGGACAGCTATATCAGCGATGCAAAGCGCGATGATGTGGACATTGCCGTTGATAGCAGCATCTACCGGGATCTGGCCGCGCACATTGCCAGCCCGACCGCACACACCAAGGCGCAGGTTGGCCTGAGCAACGTCAACAACTGGCCCGCCACTGCGGCCGTAAATGACTCTTCTGATGTCAAATATGCCACCGCCGGGGCAGTGAAACGCTCCTACGACCTAGCCGCTGCCGCTCTGCCTAAATCAGGTGGCGTGGTGGATGGGAAGATTGTTGTTGGCCCAACTGGGTTTGACTCATACGGTTGGCCAAACGCCACCGACCGAGACCAGAACAACTACATTTCCCGATCGCGGCTGATGGTGCGTGCTGGCAATAACGGCCTGAGCATGTTCGGTACCGCCGCTGAAAATGCCCGCCGGTTCGGCTTGCAAGTCGGCCATAGCGATGGAACCTATGCTTCTGCTGTTGGCACGCTTGAGCTGAACCCCTATGGCGGTCAAGTTCTCATCAATGGCGGTCGCGCCTATCACACCGGTTACAAGCCGACCTCCACCGATGTAGGCCTTGGCAGCGTCAACAACTGGCCCGCAACGGCCTCTGTGAATGACTCTTCTGACGCCAAGTATGCAACTGCAGGAGCAGTAAAGCGCGCCTACGATCTTGCTGCTGCGGCCCTGCCCAAAACCGGCGGGATCATTTCTAGTGCTCTGACCGTAAACGGCCTACTCAATGCAGTTGGTGGCTTCCAGGTTGGAGGTGTGGACGTTATCGGCACATCAACAACTGTTGCCAGGATTGGCGATGGCTCATTCGAGCGAGAGCTAAACCTCAATGCGAAGAATGCCTTGGCATACGTCCAGTACGGCTCTGGTCGCCATCGCATCTATCACGAAGGGTACAAGCCATCCCCCGCGGCTCTTGGCACTTACACCCAGTCAGAGATAGACAACAAGGTAAATGACTCCGGCTTTAAGACGGTCACGGTAGCCGCTCCCGCTGGCGTGGTGGCTGGCAAGTTCTACCCAATCCTGGTGACCTCATCAATTGAAGGCCGCCAAGAGCTCTACGTCAGCACTCGCTCCTCTGGTGGTAGCGATCCGATGAACAACTGCTCATTCCATGGCATTGTTCGCGCTGCCGGGTGGAGCGACAAAACCAACTATGTTGATGGTCAGTTCACGATTTACACGGACAGTAACGAGCGGGCGATCCACTCCATTGCCATGCCAACCGAAAGCGAAGGGTCATACGCCATCTACGTTGAGGCTCGCGCATTCCCGGTTCAGCTGCGCCTGCCTATCCGCTGTGGCGTGTCCTGTACCGGCCAAGATATGCAGGCTGGCACAACTACATTTAGCGCCGGTGTCAGCGAGCCAGGCGGCACAAAAGTCCAGATAAAAGCCGACTTTAGCAAAGGCTCTGGTCGCTACTTCAACAGCAACAAGGCTTATCACGAAGGGTTCCGCCCTTCGGCAAATGACATTAACGCGCTGGACATTCGCGGCACCAACACAATGACCGGCAACCTCAATATCCAACGTCCATCCAATGATGCCGGGCTGATGGTTAAGGGGGGTGATGGCAAGAACGCATGGTTGAAGCTGCTCGAAGGGTCCAGCTTTGAAGGCACCGACTTCGGCATGTACATGCACTACAACGGCGCAACGGATAACGTTGGCCGCATAGGCATGATCAACAACAACGTGTGGGTTGATAGCATCCGGCTATCTCGGGATACCGGGGCGATTGAGCTTGAGAAGGGCGTTACCGCCAAGAGCACGATCACCGCATTGTCGAGTATCGCAGTTCAGAACGCTGCTGGCGTAAAGAACCACATACTTGAGAGCGCAGATACCGTTGCGACCTATCGGTTCGATAATGCTGGAGGCTGGAGGCTGTGGGCTGGTGGAGCTGGCGGTGTTCAGGACGTAATCACTGCGTCTCAAAGTGGCAACGTCAACATCCCTAATGGCAACCTCTCTGAGCGCGGGCAGCGAGTATACAGCCCCAACAACAAACCAACTCCATCTGCTATAGGTGCGGTCAGTAAAACTGGCGATACCATGACCGGCCCGCTGATTGCAAAATCCGGGGCAGAAGGGATCGTTATTCAAGACGATATTGGCCGACTTAGAGGCAAAAAACTTGACGGAACAGCCTCTTGGTATGTTGGGAAGGGTTCAGCGTCAGCCTTGGACTTGTATTCCAATGAGCTGGGCGTTGGCCTCAAAATTACTGGCGGCGCTGATGGCATTTTCTACAACAACAAAAAGCTATACCACGAAGGGAACAAGCCAACTGCGGCAGACGTTCTCGCCATTCCGGTAAAGAAACCTCACCTGGCTGACTGGACTTCCGCACCAGAGATGGCTGGGAAGCGATATGTCGGTGGCTACCAAAGTCCTGACGAAGTGGCCTCTTACATGTCATTTGGCGCCGGCAGCGGCCAGAGAATGGACATTTTCCTTGATGGGGAAATGTACGTTGATGAGGGGCGCCAGAAGGTATACCACCCGGGCAACAAGCCAACTGCGGCCGATGTTGGGGCAACCAGCAGAGAGGTTTATGTTGGCGAAGGGTTCAGGAATCTAGGCTCACTCCAATCCCAAGTTGGTAGCGAGTATTTCTATCGCTGGTACAAGCTCTGCGAGCACACAACATCAGCTCTCGTTGATACCACCTTTGACATCATCGTCAGTGCTGATAAGAACTACGCCGGTTCCAGCGGTCGATATTATGTCACCGTCAGTCGTTACGAGGGTGCCAGCGACCCCGTAGGATCTCTTCACGTTTCGGTGAACAGAAAATATGGCGCCCCAGACATGATTGAGCTTGCAGTCAAAAAAGAGACTGGCAAGACAACCGTATGGGTTCGCGGTAAGCGCATGTGGGGCAATATTGGGGTCTCCGTCATCAATCGCGGCACGGATGGCGGGAAGCCCACGTTCGTTGCTGACGGCACTTTCGTTCTAAGCAATGACGCGATACTGGCCAACACCGTAAAAATGAACTGCGGGAATATCTTTGACGGCGACACTGGGGCCATCAGCTACGCATTCAATGATTATTTCAACAAGGTTCACGACTCCGGCGCTCGGGTATTCAGCCCGAACAACAAGCCTCGCCTTGCGGATATCACTGATGGGACGCTCACCGGCAACATGAAAGTTACCGGTTGGATTGAGTCTGCAGGTACGTTCAAGAGTACCGCCAATAACGCCCTTGCCATTGTTGCAGAGAAGGGTGGGCATCAGGCCGCAATAGGCTGTAGCCAAACAGTTGGCGAATATATTTTTGGTGGCAAGACCACTGCAGCTAGTGATTACCAGCATTACATTCGCTTGGGCAATAACAAGTTCCAGTATCACCAGAACGGCTCGAACTTCGATGTTTATCATTCGGGGAACAAGCCGACTGCCACCGATGTTAATGCTGTCGGCCGTAGCTCTGTAGGGTCTGGCTCGGTTAATCTAAACGCTCTTCGCACTGCTCAGCACTTGCGCTTAGAGGCTGCTGGCAATATCACCAACCGTCCATCTGATGATGTTAGTTATGCCCAGATGATCCATGTTAATGGTGGCGGGGATACGCATATGCAAATCCTTGGAACCTATAACACCGGAAAACTGTTCTGGCGTGGATTTAATAACACTCAGGCAGCTGGTTCTGTTTCATGGCATCAGATTTATCACACTGGGTTTAAGCCAACAGCGGCCGATGTTAACGCCGTTGCGCTCAATGGCTCATCCACAATGGCAGGCACCCTTGTTGTGGACTACGCCGGATATGGTGTTCACATCAAGCGAGACACCTACCCTGGGATCATGCTTGAGAGCAAGGGGCTCACAAGTCACAGGCAAAAGCTGATTGAGGTAAACAACGGCGGCCATCTGACGTTTATCACTCGCAATGACCGGGCGGAAAACAATGGGGTTGTGGTTCTTGAGGGGGGTAAGAGCGGGACTCTATACCACACAGGAAATAAGCCTACACCAGAGGAAATTGGAACATTCAAGGCCTCTTGGGGCTCTGTTACCAATCAAGACTGGAATACCCTCACTGTTGCTGGCTCGTATTCTGTAGATAATGCCTCTGGCGCAAACAAGCCCGCCATTATTGGCCACCCAGATGTTTACACCTACGGCACCCTGTTTGTCCAAAACAACGGCCGAACAATTAGCCAGATGTATATTACTGACGGCAATAAAATCTACCTTCGGGACAAGTACGGTTCCAACGCTTGGGGTACTTGGTCTGGTGTATCCAACGATGAAAGTACCGGTATAACGACAAGCGTAGATCTCGATGATTTGTCATGTGGCGGCCCTTTCAATATGTATAAGGGCTCTGGTGTTACATTCACCAATGCCCCCAGTGATTTCGACTTTGGCACCCTGCAGGTGATTGGTCGTGGTCGAGCTGGCGGATCATTTGTGACTCAGATTTTGACTTGGCGCAGCAATGGCCGTCAGATGATCAGAACCAGAAATGACGGCACAATGACTTGGACGCCTTGGCGCAAGATTTACTCAGAGTCACAAAAGCC
Source organism: Aeromonas sp. Y318-3 (assembly GCF_027706185.1). Classification (NCBI taxonomy): domain Bacteria; kingdom Pseudomonadati; phylum Pseudomonadota; class Gammaproteobacteria; order Aeromonadales; family Aeromonadaceae; genus Aeromonas; species Aeromonas sp. Y318-3. Next base: position 44,961 of record NZ_JAPDCN010000019.1, on the reverse strand, counting down.
GACTGCCGCCGATGTTGGGGCGGTATCCAAGTCTGGCGATGAAATGACAGCCAGGCTAAAAATCTCCGGTACCGCCGATAACACAGTGCCAACAGTTGATCAGGTCAAGCTCGATGGCTATGGGGTGATAGGCAATCGCGGGACGGTTTATGTTACCAACGGGTCTACAGCTTCCAACGCTGCTGTAGCTCTCGGCATTGGTGGTGCTCACGCTGCCGACATAAAGCTGCTCATCGAGAAGCTAAAGGTCACATCAAACGTTGACTTGTACGAGCGCGGGAATCGGGTTTACTCGCCAGCCAACAAGCCTACCTCTGCCGATGTGGGCCTTGGCAGCGTGAACAACTGGCCAGCCACGGCCTCTGTGAATGACGCTTCTGACGCGAAATATGCCACCGCTGGGGCGGTAAAACGCGCCTACGATCTGGCCTCCGCTGCCCTGCCTAAATCTGGCGGAGACCTGTCAGGCAACCTCCGGGTTAAGCACAGCGACACCGTTGAACACTCCCTTGGCACTCAGCGCCAAGGCCGCAACTTCTACATGTTCGACAACGGAAATCAGGTTGGCCTTTATGCGAACAATCTGAAATCAGGGCAGGCATCGGCAACCCTGATTCATCGGGATATTGCAACGGGGGATATTGGCGTTGGTGAACCGGCCGCCGTGCTGTCCACGTATGGCAAGAATGCGGCCCCCACTTACAACAAGCAAAGCATTTACCACACCGGGTTCAAGCCATCTGCTGCTGATATTGGGGCTGCGACTCCGGCTCAAGTTGATAGCGCCGACAACAACGTTAAAAGCTGGGTTGATCAGAACTATTCCAATAAGGGACACATCCACACCGCGCAAGCTGGGAATTGGGATGTTTGCAACGGCACTTGGAATGCCATTGGTTCCTATTCCTTCGCTCAACTGTACCCCGCTAACGATTACGGCCAAGTCGCGCCCGGCTCTACCGTCCCGGGAGCTCATTTGAGGGCTTGTAGCGTGGATAATGACGGAGATGACATTTGGGCTGCACCTTTGGCTGGCACCTATATGTGCATGGGCATGGCCAGAGGCAATGCAGGCGGAGAGGGTGATTGGACTGGTCATAAAACCCTCTGGGTGCGAATTGCATAAATTAGGATGTAGCGAATTGAATAACAAAATAAAAGTTATCTCGGCCCACTCCCCGGTGTGGGCCACCCCAGAAAAAGTCAGCATCACCTTGCAAGTGAAGTTTTCGCACTTCCCGGGCGAGGTGCCATTTACGGCCACGCCCACCGACACAATGGATCACGCCAAGGAGGTGCTCGGTAGGGCGCTAGCGGGAGAATATGGTGAAGTTGCAGAATATAAGGGCCCAAGCCAAGAAGATGTTCAGCAATACGTGCTTGCCCGTGGCCACGCGAGGTCAAAGGCAGAAGTGGAGAGCCGTATCCAAATCCTTGAGCGAGCTAAGCGCCTAGGGATGACCACTGATGCAGAACTGATGGAGCTGGAGGAGTTAGAGCGATCCAGCGTTGAATTAATGAGGCTATAAAGGGGGGGGGTGGGCTGGCCATCCAACGTAACATGGCCGACAGATCCTATCTAATCAGAATAGCAATGCGGCTGGTTCAGCCGTAAAATCCCTTTGAACCATTAACGTAATAACAGGATGTAACAATGAAAAGCCCGATTTTCCAAGCCAGCTTCACCGACATTTATGGCGTAGCACACCCGCAAGCTCAGTGCATGATCTCCATGGTCTCCCGCACTGACTCCGCTTACTTTGACGCCGCCGGAGAGGGTGGGCCTAACAACCAGATCAACTATCAGATTCGCTACTGGCATACCAGTGAAGCGAAGGATGGCGGTGCGGAGCCTCAGGAATATATCACCAAGGATCGCCTGAATACTTTCTACTTCAACAGCAACAGTGAAGTGGAAACCAGCGCTCTGATCGAGACTTGTCAGCAGCACTTCCTGACCTCTGTGCTCACTCCGGCAAAAGCGATCGCTTAGTTGACCGCCTAACATCCTAACAACTCGTTGGTGTATCATTAATGTGACTGGCGAGGGCAAGAGGATGACAATAGATCCGATTCAGGCAGGGCTGGTAACAGCCCTGTCTTTTTTTAGCGGCGTGGCCTCTTACCTTCAAGGTCGGCGCGATGGGAGGCTCAATGGTGGCTGGCTCGATCTCTGTGCAGAGCTGGCCGCCGCCCCCGTTGCAGGGTGGAGTGCTCTCTTTCTTGGGTTATGGCGGGACTGGCCAGAGCCGTTTATGTGCCTGTGCGTAATTGTTGCAGCGCATAACAGCTCGTTCGTCCTGTATAGCCTGAGGCAGTGGGTGCTGTCTTTGTTCAATAACGCAACCAAGGGCGCCCAACGATGATGCTAGATGCACCATTCACAGCGACGGCTGCGGCAGTGGTGGCACTGGCTTTTCTGGATCGCTTCATCTGGAAGCGCGGGAAAGTCACGATTACCGAGCTGCGCAAAGCCGACCGCGAGGGTAACTATTTACGCTACCTGTTGAAGTACGAGGCAAACAGCGAACCTGAGTGGAGCGAGCTCCGCTACTCCTTTCGGGATCGCCGCTGCCCAACCACAGTAATAGCCGGTAAGACGCGCACGCTTGACGGCTGCAAGGCTGGCGAGAACGCCGAATACCTGTTAATCCGCGATGACCTCCTCACTCCAGGGGACTGGGATCTGACTGTGCAGATCACCACTGTTTCCCGCCGTAACCCCTTTTACTCACTGTTCCCTTTCAGCAGCAGAGCAACCATTGAGGAGACAATCGCTGATGGCTGATGAGCGCTTTAGTAAGAGCAAGGCAACCTACCTCACGCTGGACTTTGCCAACGTGACGGAGAAGGGGCTGAAAAAGCTCGTAGACGCATTCGCCCGCACCAAATCCAAGGTCGCCGGAGTCGAAGCAACCAACCGGATCACCAAGAAGGATGGCCAGCCCACCAAGAAAGCCGTTTTGCGGTTTGAGCGCGGCCAATCGGTCACGATCACCGTTGGCCCCCTGGGTGATGTAATCGAAACCCGCCTGAATGCCACCGTAATCCCTGTTGCGCCGAAGGCCATGGAAAACATGGCAGCATACGCCAAAGAGGTGTCAGCCAAGCTGATCGCCAACCAAGGCCGGTTCGACAAGAGCCAGGCTGCCAAGTTGAAGCGCGTCACTGATACCAGTGGCAAAAAGCCAGCTGGCCGCACACTCGCCTCCCGCCTGATTGAGGCGCAATCCGCCAACAATGCCGCAACCGCCAACCTTACCGCCACTCAGCAGCGCATGACCGCCCTGCAGTGGAAGAGTGCGCGCGTTAAGAGCGAGCTGGAGGATGCCAAGCGTAAGCTCGAGGCCGAGCGGGCCACCACAAACCAGCTGCTTGAGCAGATTGAAAACAAGAAGAGGGCCGCCTGATGCAAAACACGGAAGCCATTTATTTTCCGCACAAGCGGATCAACGTGCAGAACATCATCGACCACTGCCCCCGGGCTGTAAGCGCTGATGAATACCTCGGCCTGCTGCAGGATGAGCGCATTTTCGAGTCGGTGACCAGAGAGGAGGTTGAAGCCACCTACCTGTACGACCTGGACGGCGTGGACGAACCCATGATGGAGGCAATCACGACCACCAAGGCGCGCCTCGAGCGCACCATGGCGGGCTTTGTGCGAGCGCTTAACCGTCAGATGCCATCCTTTGGCCTGGAAGCGCAAGAGGCCAGCATTGGCCAGCCGCGCAAAGCCGGTACCGTGGCGGTACAAGTGGCCACGATCCCCGTCTCTGATGGGCAATCGCTGTCGGTGGTGTTCCACTCCCCGAGTAATGACCCCGGCAAGATCACCGCCGCTGACGATCTGGTGGCGTACCGATTCCTGCTGAATAAGCGCGATGTGACCCATATCGTTGCCCCGGCTGGTGGCCGCGATATTTCCTTGCAGCAAACCACCCTTGCCCTGACTAACTTGGCCGCCCGAAACAGCGACAAGTTTCAGGCCAAACAAGCCAAGAACAAGCAGAAGGAAGAGGAGCTTGCAGCCCTGCAGATCTCCACTGAGCAGATCAGCACTGAGGCGGTCGGCTTGGCGCAGCAGGTAGACACCCTGGGAGAAGTGCTTGAAAGCGACAAGGGCGAGCTTACCCGCACCCAAAGCGCCTTGAGCAAGCAGATCTCCCGTAACGATGAGCTCCGCCGCCAGCTGGCCGCCCTTGGGGATGCTTCGCCGGTGATCGACAAGCTCACGGCCGATGGTACCGAACACCAGGACAAGCAAGGTGGCGATGATGGCAAGTCGGTCGCAGATGGAGATCCGCAGCCGGGTAACGGCGACAAGGAGCCTGCCAGCTTTACCGACCACAACGCCGCCGGCGGCGCCCTCAAAGCAGCAAACCCGAGCCTCTACAAGAAGGTGATCGAAGATGTTGCCGTCATTCACGGCATTGATATTGGTGAATACCGTGGCTACAGCCGCGCCCTGTTTGTCAGTTCGCTGGCCAACAGCATCAAGTCGGCCGCCAAGAGAGACCCCGAGCAAGCCCGCCTGGCCCTGCAATTCATCAAGTTGCTCCAGGCTGGCTATGACAAGCCGGTGCTGACAGAGCGGCATGGCGTTTGGTCACTGCTTGGCGAGAAGGAAGAGCCAGAGCAGCGCGATGGTGCGCCGACCGATACCGTTCGCCAAGTGAATGACCGTCTTTCTATGAGCGGTGAGACCACCCTGAGCAATGGCGCCAAGATCGCGTACCAGTTTGGCGAGGTCGATGGCGTGGATACTGGCTGGGCCCTGCTACAGGACGTAGATGGCCAGTTTTACCGAGTGACGGCCACCAGCGATAGCCGGGACGCCATGAAGCAAGCGGGCGCGGAGCTCTACAAGGCCTATCGAGATGGCCAGCATGAGAAATACCGCTATGACCTGTCAGCGGAAGAGCTCGAGGAAGAGCAAGCGCGCCGAGTAAGCGAGAACGCACATCTGGAAGCCAACGCGCTATCAGCTCTGGTCACTAATGCCAAGCGCAGCAAAATGACCGGCTGGGAATTCGATCTGGAAGAGGACTTTGGCGAGAACCGACCAGCCATTGTCATTTCCGCTCCGGCGCTCCAGAACGGCGAGGAGCATGACGGGTACCACATCTTCCCCGATCGGGATGTTGATGGCATGTTCACTGGCAAATTCTCCGTGGCCTTCTCGGATGGCGGCACGATCCCGGGCGGTCAGTCACTCAAGAGCTGGGCGGAGATGAAACCTCTCCTGCAGGCCGACTGGCAGGCGGACGTAGACAAGCAATCCGGCGCAGGAAGCGAAGCCAGCGGTACCTTGTACTGGTATGGCTTGCAGGTTCGCCCTCTGTCTATTGGCGCGCAGCCAAAGGGCAGCGTGGCTTACATCCCGCCAGAGTCAGCCCAAGATGACCCGCGCATCGCCTCAATGGTCAAGACCGCCGGTGATCACAGTGTTCGCCATGGCGCTGTTGCCTATGACAAGGAGCTGTCCCCCAAGGAAGTCGCTAACTACGAGCTGGTGGACTTTGGGCGGATCACCGCAGCATGGGGCGAGGAGCGCCGCGCTCAAGCCTTTGGCGAGCTGAAAGAGACCATTACCAACCTGCTTGGCATGGAATATTCAGCGAAAGAGATCTGGGACGGCCTGATGAAGCCCAAGGGCGATATGGTCACCAATAACCCGTTCTACGACTGGGATATTGAGAGATACCGCTCTGACGACATGATCAAGGCCTTCAAAGAGGCTGGCTACACCGGCGAGATTCAAGGCATGTTCGACAAGCTGGCCACCGAGTTGAGCGAGCCCGCGAAAGACCCCATGGGTACCGCTGGAGTGTCCCGCGGCGCCACCTATCGCAATGTGACCATTAATGGCCTCGATATGGAAAGTATCGAGATTGTAGAGCCGTCAGAAGATGGGAAGGGCGTGATTGTCATGGCCACCATGACCGGCCAGAAAACTGCGACCCGCATGGTGGTTGATGCGACCGAGCTTCAAGGTGCGATTTCTGCCACCGGCGACACTGGCGGTACCGGTGACGACAACCAGTGGGGCGAGACCGACCCGGCTATCACCGGCATCTTGCAACAGCTGGAATCACTGCGAACCGGCGAAAGCGACTACATGGCGTACCTGGACAAAATGCAGGAGCTCATTGAGCAGCTGCAGGCCGCCGGTGCTATGGAGCGCCATGAGCCGTACCTGCACACCGTTGCGGATCGCCTGACCGAGCTGATGGAGGAGGCGGCATAATGGCCCTGAGTATTCTTGAAAAGGTAGGCCTGCAAAAGCAGGCCGCCACCCTGAAAAGCCAGCTGGCAGCAGCAGGCCTTACCATCATGGATAAGATCCGCCTCCAGCGCGAACTGGCGGCCGTTCTGGCCAAGCTCAAGGGGGAGGCCAAGCCTGCCCCTGCAGAAGGCGAGGATGAGGATGAGGGGAGCGATGAGGAGGCCAAATCAACCGCTGGCCGCTCAATCGTAGGTCTAGCCATTAATGGCGCAAATCACCCTGCATGGGCGCGCCGCGCCGAGACCGCTGAAAACCTTGATCTGGTGCTGTCCAACGCCGAACACGAAATCGCCGTGCTGTTCAGTCCTGGGAGCGGTGGAGCCAACCGCTCTAACTTCCATATTTTCTGGCCAAGACACCTTTCCGGCACCAATGCCGAAGGTGGAACCTCGACTATGAGTGCGGATAATGCCTGGCGCGGGGTTCAATCCCCGTTCCCGCCAAAGTTGCGAAAGAAGGTTCGCTACATGGTGGAGCAGGCGGAGCGGGAGATCACTCGCCTTGCCAATGATGGTATCGCTGGCGCCAAAGTTGAGATGATGGCCGCAGGCGTTCGCCTAGTGCGCGAGAACGAATTTGGCTTGGGCCGGACACTCCGAGAGGCCTATGCCGCTCTGGTCGCCACAGAGAAGGGCGTGGATGCGCTGGATAGCCTCAATGGTGAGTCGGTACTTGATGCCATCCAAACACTCTACGTCCGTGCCGACTATGCCCTTGGGGCGCTTGAGACGGCCAGAACGGATGCAGAGAAGGAGCACAGCAAGGAATCTATGCGCCGCTACACGCCGAGCCTGCCACGACTTGAGGAGTTGCGGAAGCTGGTGGAAGAGAGCGAGGCCAGCCAGCCCAAAAAGGATTCGCTATTCCGCATGATTGGCGAGCTCGAGGATATTGCCCGCCAGCTGGAAAGTGACACCAAGATTGACGAGAAACTTCCCGAGCCAGCTCCGGCCCCTGCAGAGGATCAGCTGGTGGCCGATTATGTGGCTGGCAATTTCAGCCAGCTGCCGTATCCAGACTTTCGCCAGAAGGTGATGGATGTTGATGCCGCTGGCGCCACCCTGGATCAAGTCAAGGATGGTGCGGTCATGTGGTTAACGGCCAACGCTGACTCCATCGAAAAACCCGCTGCCTAACCCCACCACTCCCCGGCAGCGCCCCCCGAAGGGGCACTATGCAACTCTCAGAACTGACAAAGCAGATCAGGGCAGCCCAAAGCGCAAAGGGCGTGCTCTATCAGCTCGAGGTGGCGCTTGGTCACCGAGACGGTACCGCGGCCGATTTCGCGTTCAACCGGCGGCCGGTACAGCCCTCCGGCACATTCCGCCAAACTCGCCTCTATGAAGTGGGCGCCAATAACGCACTGATCGCTGGATCAGCCGTTGATGTGCTCGAGCGCCTGATCCGGCATGGCACGACCACCAGCGTGTTTTATTTCATGGGCCGCTTTGCGGGCGACTACCCCATTTACGCAACTCAGCGTAATGGCGACATCATCATGATCGGCAGCGCCTATTACCGTGCGACCGAAGATGAGCCGCCCACCTATGCCATTCGCAATGGTACCGAGCGGCACGCCCAGCTATTAGGGCAGCTGCAGCAGGACATGAAGCATCGAGACAAGAGCCAGCCCCGACTCGTTTACGGGAAGAAGGTGGACTTGGCCAGCGCCGAAGGCGAGGCCGCCGACCTGCAATTGCTTTCTCCGGTCGATGACGAAGAGAGCGATGTTGTCAGTGTCGGGCCAAGCAAGGGCAGAACGGCTTTTGTGGTTACCGCCCGGGGCGATGAGGTGGAGACCCATTTCACAGTGATGGAAGCGGCAGACCTGATCCCGTCCAATCTGGCAGACGGCACGGTGAACCCTGATTTTCCGCAAGACCTGCAGCCGCGAGACCGAACCCGCCAGTCCTCCATCTTGCAGATCTCTCGTCTGTCCAAGTCGCTACGCCCAGCCCAGCTGGCCGACTCAGGCCTATCGAGCCATGGCGCCCCGATCATTGGCCCTGATCGCGTGGTGGAGTCTGGGAACGGCCGCACGCTGGCCATTCTCCGCGCCTATGCAGAGGGCAATGCAGGCGGGTACCGAGAACACCTGGAGCAGAATGCCCAGCTCTACGGCCTCGACTCTAACCGGATCTCGAAAATGCGTGAGCCGGTGCTGGTGCGCGTGCGCCAGACCGAAGTTGACCGGGTGAAATTCGCCAAAGACTCCAACCTATCCGACCTGCAGGGCATGGCCCCGACCGAACTGGCGCGAGTGGATGCCGAGTCGATCGATGACCGGCTGATGGCGCTGTTCAATCCGAGCGAGAGCGGCGATCTACTGGCAGCCAGCAACCGGCCATTTGTGCAGGCCTTCATGGCCAAGCTCGGTACCGAGCAGGCGGCCAGCTACATGACGGCAGATGGCCGACCAACCAAGCAGATCATCGACCGGATGCAGGCAGCCATTTTTGCCAAAGCCTACCAGAACGAGCAGTTGCTCCGGCTATCCGTAGAGGAGCCTGATCCCGAGATCCGCAACGTGCTGACCGCCCTGAATACCGCTGCCCCGACCTTTATCGAGATGAAGTATCTCAGCGGCGAGGTGCATAAGCAGACGACTGATGATCTGGCAGGGGCAACCTCCCTGGTAAAGGGGCTGGATGAAGAGGCGCTGTCTGCCCTGGTTGATGCAACGGCCGTGGTTCGGGATGCCAAGGCGTCAGGGCAAGATCTGGGGGAATACCTGAGCCAGCAGGGGCTTTTCGGTGATGTGAGCGAAGAGGCGGCCGCGCTGGCCAAGTTTATTGCAGCCAACAACCGCAGCGCCAAACGCATGGGCGCCGCCTTCAAGGCTTTGGCAGAGGCTATCTGCGCCGAGCTGCAACACCAGGGCGCCGCTGCTGGTGACATGTTTGGCGGTGCAGCTGTAGACCTGCCCGCAATCCTGGCTCGGGTGAGCGAGCGAATGGCGGAGGAGACCGGCGGCCAAGTGTCACTCTTTGAGTCGGTTCGGGAGTCCCACCAGCTCGCCATCGAGGCCGCAAACACCATGCCTCATCTGCTGGCCATCTTGGATAGCCTGGCCAGCGCTGACCCGGGCAGGGAGCTGATCCCCTTTCGGAAGGCCATCGAGGACGGGATCAAGGCCTCCACGGTCAAAGAGGCCGAGCAGGCCATGGAGCTGTGGCTTACAGCTCTGAGCATTCGCGGCATGAACTGGAAGCCGACCAATATTGGCGAGCTGTTCCCTCCGGCGTGGCAGGTTACCAAGGCCGGTAGCGAGGGCTTCATGTACGCCCTGAGCATCAAAACGGCCGTCCTTCGGGCCCAAGAGCACCGAGACTCCCTCAGTGGGTTCGATGAGCTGCAGCGCCGCCGGAGCGCCGTAGAGCGAGACCTGGTGACCCTGCGCACCCTTCCCGCCACCCCTGATGACTGGCTGACGCTGATCATGGGCAAGCCATATGCCGAGGCGGATCTCTGGAAAGAGCTCGAGCACAACGCCCAGCGCCGCCTGGATGGTGAGATCGATAGCTATCTACCGCGCATCGAGGCGATCACCGTGGAGGCCAAGGAGCTTAGCCCCATGGATCTCGCTGAATCGGCCCTCGATGACCAGTTTATCGAGGCCATGATGGAGAGCACGCGAGAGGTGAAGGCCTATCTCGCCAAAGCGCCCGATCAGGTCGCCACGGCTCGCCTGATGGCCACCAATGCACGCCGTAATGTTCGTGGTGGTATGGCGCCAGCCCAGGCTTTCCAGATTGCCGCCCAAGGCCTCTATGACCATTCAAGCCACCCATACCGCAAAGAGGCGGTACGGGCTGCCAATGCGATGTATCGCAGCTTGGCACAGGCATTGAAGCAGGAGGAGGAGAGAGCGGTTGATGCCAGCTCACTGCGCCAGCTGGTGGACGAGGTGATTGCCGGTTCGCCCCTGAGTGATAGTGACGCGCGCGATATGGTCGCCAAGACGAAGATCCGGGTTACCAGCGCACGTCTGGCCAGCGGCTACAGCCTGCCAAGCCTGCGCTCAGACCTGGCCGACTTCTACAAGATGACGAACGGCAAGATAGAGCCGCCGGAGCTGTCATTCACAAACAAGCGAGCAAGTGCATTCCACAAGGAGAACCGGATCAATACCGGCTCGAACCTGAACAAGGTGACCTTGTGGCATGAGTTGGGCCATCTCCTTGAGAACCGACACCCCGCCTTGCTGGATCAATCTCGCCGCCTCCTGCTGCGCCGCAAGAACGCAATCAAGAATGGCCCCGCCGTCCTGCCCCTGCGCAAGCTGATACCGAACCTCAAGTATGGGCCGCAAGAGAAGGCTCTCAATGACGGCTTTTTTGATTACTATGTTGGGAAGCTCTACGGTTGCCAGAACGACAATAACCCCATGCAGGCAACCTCAACAGAGGTGCTATCCATGGGCCTGCAATGCTTGGCGAGTGATGCGGGATTGCTGGTACTGAAAAAAGACCCAGAGCACTTTGCCCTGACGCTGGCAGCGCTCAAATACCTGCAGGAGGATAACTGATGGAACTGAATACCGTGCTGTTCGATGAGCCGGTTTCCCTGGTGTTTGCGGCCGCCGATGCCATAGACGCCCAAAGCGACCTGACAGGCAGCCCGAGCGATGCCGTGGAGACGGTCAAGGCCATGTGTCGTGGTCAGCTGGATGGCCGAGGCATTCCGATGGAGGAGGGGTGCTTTACCCCGATGGGGGTGGCAGGCGTCCTTGAGTCGCTTGGCCTTCCCGTTACCGGCCTTGATGGCGAACCGGACTCCGGCGAAGAGTCGCTGTAACAAAAAGCCCCGGCACTGCCGGGGCTTTTCTCATTTCGCGCCCTGGTAAACCTTTAGGGCGTCTTGGCAGGCAAGGAGCCTGGTTGCTGTGGCTCTGCAGTCACCGGCGTACCGAATAAGAAATCCTGCATCCTCTCCACGAAGTCCGTGGGGGGTGGTTGCATTATCGAGGCCGGTACCGGCGCTGGCTTCACCGGCGCGGGGGCAGGTAAAGCGCTCGAGCACGAGCACAGAGCCAGACTCAGCAAGGTGAGCAAGGCGCTCCGTTTCATTTTTCCCATCAACTTGTTCCTTCTGGTGATTGGCGTCAATTTTCGCCATGCCGGACACCTGGCGCTGCTCCTCTTGCCTCGCCTGTTCGCTGCCGTCCATGTTGTGGGAGAGCCAGCGCTCCCCCCAGACTCGATCTGCATAGTCATACCCGATGGCAAGGCCTGCGATGAACACGATCAGCAGCACGATACCTGTGTTTGCAGGGCTCATTCCCAACCTCCCGATTCAATCTTGGTTTGGCGGTACTTCTGCCATGCGATAACCACGGCGCAACCAACAGCAAAGCTGCCCAGGGCGAGCCGGATCATGCTTCCGCTGGTCAGGTCATCGCGCGCACCTTCTACGGCCGTCACTACAGACGGCAATGCGTTTGCTAGGGCATCAACACCCGCACCGGCGGCGTCAGTGATTGCAGGGAGTACGTCAGATAGCTGGTCAGCACCAAAGATGGCGGCGCCTACTGGGATGGTTGCCTTGCTGGCAACGTCTTTAACGGATGGCTTTTTGCGAACTACGCCCGCTCGCCGCAGGCCTTCATCGATCTCGGCATCGCTGTACCAGCCGTTGGCGTTTTTGTAGAAGGGGCCGCGGCCGTTTTCGTGGCGAATGATCCCTTCTACCAGAGGGCGAAGGTGGTCGTAGTTGTGAACATCGATCACCTCATCAGAAGGGCCTACGCCATCGAGCAAGGCCGCCACGCTGGCAGAGTAGGATGTGGTGTCATTTTCATTGGGCGGAGCCCAGCGCTCGATGAACTCTCTCACGCTATCAATGCGGCTTCCGTCTTTGGCTCGGCGTTTATCCTGGTAGGTGATCAGAACACACGCCAGCGCGCGGATACCGTAGGTGGCAGAGATGAACTGGCAAAAGCGATCGTCTGTTCGGTCGCTCTCTGGCCGAAGCCCTTGCCATGGCGAGCCCCACTCCAAGTTTCCCGGGTTGTTATTCCGGTACCCTCGGGTTTTGCTTGGGCCTTTGCTTTTTTGCTTGGACATTTTTCCCTCCAAATGAAAAAAGGCGCTGTCGAAACAGCGCCTTTTACCTCACTCCCCGGCCGCGCCATTTGTTAAAAATGATACTTGGCGGTTTAACCCCGCAAACATCCTAACAACTGAGAGACGCCGATAAGAAGTGATTTCGAAGAATGGCCCGAAGGTGGCCGCATTTTGTGATTTGGGGTGGCCTGATTGGGGTCTCAATCTGACTTCTCCTCACCCTTATCGGGCGAGGGTTCTTATATCGCTACAAGAACAATTTCTAGCTCAATACGCCTTCCCTAGATAGCCTCTTTCGAGGCTATCCCCGTTCCGGGCGCTCCCTAGACTAACCCCGCCAGTCCGACGGTTTTTATATTCCTTGCGGCATTAACATCCCTGTCATGCTCAGTTTTGCACTCTGGGCATGTCCAGCTACGGATGTTTAACGGCATCTTTTCGTGTACGAACCCACAACCGCTGCAACGCTTTGAGCTAGGGAAAAAACGATCTACTTCTGCGATAGTTCTTCTCGCCCATTCCGCCTTGTATTTGAGCTGGCGAACAAATTCACCCCAGCTTGCGTCTGCTATCGCTTTGGATAGCTTGGGATTGCGGATCATGTTCTTCACTTCCAGCGATTCAACACAAACAACTTGGTTTTCGTTAATGAGTTTGTGGGACAACTTGTGCAAGTTATCCAATCGACAATCGGCAATTTTTGCGTGTAGGCGAGCAACTTTTAGCCGTGCCTTTCGGCGGTTCTGGCTGCCTTTTTGCTTTCTGGCTAGCTTCCGCTGTAGGTAGGCTAATTTGCTTTCATAACGCTTAGTGTGGCGAGGATTATCGACTTTCTCACCGCTATCAGTGATGAACAGGTTATTTAAACCCAGATCAATGCCCACTGTTTTAGCGGTGACGGGCAGTGATTTAGGCTCAAACTCACACAGCATAGACACGAAATAACGGTCTGCGCTGTCTTTTGAAATGGTGATAGAGCTAGGCTCGCTGGGAAGCTCACGCGACCAACGAATATCAAGCGGTTCTTTTGATTTGGCAATGAATAGCTGACCGTCTTTGCATTTGAATGCAGCCTTGGTCAATCGGATTGATTGCTTATCACGCTTAGACTTGAAGCGCGGGTACTTGGCTCGCTTTTCCCAGAAGTTTTTAAATGCCTCTTGCTGGTCACGCAAGGCTTGTTGAAAAATGACGCTGGAAACGTCTTTAAGCCACTCAAATTCTTCTTTAAGTGGGACTAAGCGCTTCTCAAGGAAAGAGTGGGAGATTGATTCGCCGCGCTCATAATAGGCATCGGTGCGATATTTCAGCGCGTTATTCCACACAAAACGACAACAGCCGAACGACTTTGATAGAAGTTCAGCTTGCTGTGGTGTTGGATAGAATCGCTCTTTATATGCTCGTTTCATGTCGGTTAATTTACAGTTTTAAAAATATTCTGTAAAGGAAGATAACTCCGTTATCTTGCGCTTATATCCCCGCCCGCATTGGGCGAGGCTTTACGCGCAAAGTGATAAGTGTTTGTTCGGATGAGGATTTGTTACACTCGGGAAAGACTCACCTCCCCAGGAGAAAAATATGAAACTCTTCCCTGCCTTACTGATCCTCGGTCTTGTTCCTGCAGCTGCGATGGCAGCTCCCGTTGATGGATACAAGGGGGTGAAGTTTGGGACGCCGGTTGCGAACGTTCTGAAATCGGCCCCTTGCACGCTTAATCACCTCCCCATGTTCACCCCGGGTCTTGAGGTGTTCGAGTGCGAGGATCTGACCGTTGGCCCGCATACCCTCAGTGCAACCTGGATGTTTGTGAATGGCCGGTTCGGGCGGGTGGCTATCGACCTGCCGTGGGGGGAGTTGCTGTCCTTTAGTCAGACGCTCAAGGACAAGTATGGGGTAACCAATGGCTCGACAGAGGCGGAGTTTGCAGCGGTAGAGCAGCAGCCCAGCAAGGAGGCCTATCTCGCCTTTGCTGACTCGTCTGTCTACATCACAATGAGCTCAAACGAGAGATCCCAGACCTCCGCCAGTCTGACGTACACAGACCTGAATTTCGATAAGATGCTGGAAGGTGCGCAGGCGCCGCGCAGTATTGACCAGGATATTTAAGGGCGCTTGCCCCTGATCCGCTTGCGGTAAGAAAGCCCGGTACCTCGGGCGCTTGCACTGAAACTGGCCCCCTTGGGGCCGGTTGTGTATGAGAATGGCCCCAGCTTTACGCTGACTGACCAGCCGCCCTTGGATAGGTTCAGCCATAGGAACGGCAATAGGCGAATGCGCCGCCGGTATTGAATGCTCACGCGGTCACTCCCTTGTTGGCTGGTTTGCGAGAAAAGCTGAATAGGATGGATGTAACCTTGCGGCCGGTCTTGTTCTCGACATACGCCACAGATAGCGGGGTCTTGGCGTTGATCTCCGACACGGCTACGTCCAAGAACTTCTGCTTGAAGTTGGCGTACCTGGAGTATGACGCTGGCAGCTGATAGCGCTCTATGAACCATTCAACCTTCTGGCAGAAGGTCTTGGTGTTCTCAAACTGGATGAGGTTTTCATACAGTCGCATTGCATGGGGGTTTCGGAGATCTGTTACATCCAGCAGTTGTAACTTGGTGAAGTCACGACTCAGGCCCAGCAGGAACTTACTCAGTTTGGGGTTCAGCTCGATCGTGTGTTCGCCTCGGCGCGGTTTCTTCCCTCGGCCGATAACGATGTTTTTGGCGCTGTAAGCCTTCTCTCCATCCTCCCCATCTTCGTCTGGGTGATAGAAGATCACTTCCCTTGCTCTCAGCTTCTCCATTGCATTGCTGATGTCATAAGAGGCGTTGCCGGAGTCCAGCTCAAAAAGCTGTGCGTACTCGGCATTGGTGATTGTGATCTCGTCTGGGATTGTCTCTTCGGCCCCGTTCAGTTGGCTCAGGCAAAGCCAGAGAATGCGCTTCTCGTCACGGCTCATTGTGTAGGCCGCGCTTAGTAGGGCGTTGCTTTGCCAAGCAACCCGCTGCGGAGTCTTTTTCATTTGATGGCAACCAGTAGTTAGCTTGGTTGCCATTCTTTTTCTTTGCTGGCCAAGAGTCAAGCCGCCTGGTTCGGTAGTGGCATCGGGCTCTCATTTATCCACACAGACCAGCCCCATAGATCTTTTTAAAGATCTTCTCTTTTAGAGATCTCTTTTAAAGATCTTTTAGGCATCCTGCAGCCCAAGTGCGGCGCGGCCTGCGGCGATGTTTGGGCAACTAATCGAGGTGAATGGGCAACTAATCGAGGTGAGTGGGCAACTATTCGAGGTGAACTTTATCCCCATAGGCAACTAATTGAGGTATCTGGCTGCTGGCGGGGAGGCTATGTGGATAAGTGCGGTCTGGAGCGGCCTTTTGGGTGGAAAGCGGCTCACATAGGCCACAAGAAAGGCAACTTTTTGAGGTGCTGTGACGAGGCCAGCCCTCCGAACCGGCAAGGATGGGCGCTTGCGGCCGCTGCTTTCGAGCCTGAAAGGCAACTTTTCAAGGTGTCTTGCTGCCCACTGATTTTGACCACAGGAATCGGGCCCATTAGGGGAGGTGGTAAAGGCAACTATTCGAGGTGATTGCCGGGCGCCCGGACAAAAAAAGCAGCCTTGCCGGCTGCTCTTTTTGTTGTGCTGGTGGATGGTATTACGCCGCCGATCCTGTCTGCTCCATGTCACTGTCATAGAGGTTATATTCGTAGGTCTCGCCATCATCCAGATCAAGCCAGTGCTCACTGCAGCGCAGATAGCCCTGCTCAATCATCCGTTGCTGGTAAGCCCAAGCGGCGCATACCGTCAGAGCGGGTGACTCCAGCGTGTAGCGTTCGGCGGTACCCATCTCCAAGCTGCCGGTACCCACTTCATGGCCGTGCTCAATCAGCATGGCTTTCAGTGGCCACCACCAGGGGCCATAACTCCGGTACTGCTTGGGGTCTTTGCGCAGCAGGTCGGAGAGGTTGGTCATGTAGAGGGCCACAAAGGCCCCCTCGTCTCGTTCGCTGGTGGCTTCTGCCAATAGCGGAGCCAGCTCGTCAGCGCTGGGGATTACAGTCAGCTCCATCATGCGGTTAGCCTCCCAAAATGTTGATCAGGTTGTCGATCGGCGTGCTTGCTGGCACGAACCACCAAGCGTCCGGGCACTCCTCGGATGCGTCAACGGCAAACTTCGCCCCGTACAAAGACTTGAGCGTATCCTTAACGGCAAACAGGCGCCCAGACTTGCCTTGCGGGTCGTGCAGAGCGATAGACCCTGGTGACATATCAGCCTTGCGGTACCGGTTAATCTTGACTGATGCAGGCATGGAGATCACCCGGATAGTGACGCCGGAGACGATCTTGTCATCGGTATTGGCCGCGCTGGTGGCCGCTTCCGCCTTCTCCAGCTCCCCCGGCGATGGCTTCTCTGGCTCAGGTACCGGCATCGCAGCCTTCTCGGCTTCCATCCTGGCTCGTTCTCGCGCCTCAATCCAAGCATTCAGGGGGCAGTCATAGCGTCCCAGCTTTCTCTGGCCGTCCTGTAGGAGTGCGCTCAGCGTTGATTGCTTGGTTACGCTGCCGAGCTCTACCGCACCGATCGCGGCAAGGTCGGTTACAGCGGCGGCGAGGTCGAACCGGCCATCCTCGAGCACATACGGGCAACCTTCTGGCGCTTGCTTCTTGTCGATGATCTCGAAGGCATAGAATCCGGTCGCTGCCGTTTTGTGGTCACGCAGCCACACCAAGCGCGCCGCCCGCTTGTCGTCAGTGAGGTTGGCTTTGGCCCACACAATGCGAGCCCCCAGCCTGACGGCTTCCCTGGCATCTTGGATCTCTCGCTCTTTGGCAATCTCGTTGGAGATGGCCTCTCGAACTGTATCCACCGCCTTGGAGAAGGCAGTCCGGTTGTCCCATTCGCTCGGGATCTCTTTGCTGGCGAAGTTGTCCCAGGTGTAGGCCAGTCGGGTTTTGACTCCGGCCTTGATTTGTTGCCATTCCTCAATGATCTCTGGCAGCGCTTCAAACTTGGCCCGAGTATCCGCCGCCCACTGGTTGATAACCCCAGCTGGCGCGTTCTTGCCGTATCCCTCCTCAATGGCCAGCTTGTAGCTGTCACCGAAGATGGCCTTGATATGTGCATTGGCCTGGCCGTACTCCCGCATACGGGAGCGATCTTCCAGTAGCCACTTGGCCAGCCGCGCTTTCTCGGTGTCGCTGGGGTTGGGGTAGATAACCCGATCCGCATCTTGGGGGAGCTTGAGCTGGTAAAACGCGGTTTCGGCAAAGCTATCCCCATCCCTGACCAGCAGACCGGCGCTTTGGCCAAGGTCGATCCGTTTAGCGCGCATGTGCTGGACGAATTGAGCCTCAGTCATCAACCCGGCTACCTGCCCAATCATCACAGTTTGCATCAAGCGCTGCAGCAGCTTGATCTCATCTGTGGTGTGGGAGCATTCCTCTCGAGCGAAATTCAGGCTGTAAGTCTCGACCGTGCCAATCTTGCTGCTGGCGAACTTCTCGGCCGTGTAAAGCAGCTTGCCGGAGAAGGTCTTGGTGTCGAACTGCAGGGAGACGACTTCCACCAGGGCGCCGGTGATCAGGGTGTAGAACCGGCCCTTGCGGATCATGGTCTTGCCGTCAGTCATAAACTCGGCGCCATGATCCAGAACGTCCCGGCTGACTTGAATTGAGCCGGTATCAATGGCTCGCTCCACCTCGCCACGGAGGCGCTTAATGGTGTCGTTGGCCTTTGTCAGGCGTGCTTTTCGGCGCTCGGCGCCATCGAGCCTGGCAGACTTCACCTTGTACTCAGATGTGAGCTTGGCCAGCTCTTTGCGGGCTTCCTTGGCATTCTCCTGGTAAAAGCGCTTCATGGAGTAGGAGCTGGTGGCCGCCTCTTCGCTGTTGCGCTCGGCGCGTTCGCGGGTCTTTTCGATGCTGGCTGCCAAGGTTGGTACTTCCAGCCGCAACTCGGCCAGCTCTGCATCCAGAGCGCCAACGTCCGTTGCTGCATCGTGCTGTGCCTTGAGGTAGTTGTGCAAGTCGATGTTGGCTCGCTTGCGCGCAGCCGCCTCTACGCGCTCCTTGGCCTTTCGTTGGGCCTCCTCGATGCGGCGCTGGCGCTCCTCGGGATCGGGGGCGAGCAACATCCCCATATCTGCAGAGTCGCTGGCGTCCTCATTGCGCGCCCGCTCGGCGCCGCCCACGGTCAGGATCTCATCCTGCCAAGTGGCCTTGCGCTTGAGCGTTTCCAGGCGCCATTCATCAAAGCTGCCTTTGCCCAGGTAGTACCACACCCGAACCTTGCTTTGTTTGGCCCCGACTCGGGCGCCGCGGCCGTTGCGCTGCTTAATGCTGGCGGGAGTCCATGGGAGCGTCAGGTGGTGAATATCCGTAGTGCCGTGGTGGAGGTTGACCCCGACCTCTGCTTTCTTGTTGCAGATCAGGATGCGGAATCGCCCCTCGTTGTAAGCGGCGGCAATTGGCTCTACATCCTTGAGCTTCTTCCCGTCAGCCCCCTTCATATCTGACTTACCATCAACGGTGTCAGCATTGATGATGCCGATCTGTTGCGGGGTAATGTCCAGGTGGTGGGCCAGCAGGCGGCGCAGCTTGTTGTGCTGCCTCTTATCCTCGACAAAGATCAGCTGCTTGCCGCCCGCCTCGTAACTGGCCTTCACGTTCGCAACAAGGCGAGCGTACTTCGGCGTCATGGGGTGGCTAACATCGGTGTCCTTGATGCCGAACTTGGCCAGTCGCTTGACGACCTCCGCCTCGTAGGCGTCAGAAACAACCAGGCGCAGGGTATTACCCTCATGGGTGATTTGTGCGGAGGCGGTATAGGTCAGAGTGACAGAGCCGCTGCCATCGGCGTAATCGTCAGTGTCGTCTGTGGTTGTCGCTGTGGCGGCTACCCGGCGGGTCACCTTTTCAGGGAGATCGTTCACCAAATCCCTGAGTGCGGTTGCATGTTCGGCCGGTACCAGGAAGGTCATGGTCTTGTCATACAGATCCATGTCGGTACAAACCCGATCCATGTCGGCAATGATGGCGAACACGGCATCTTTCGGCTCGTCTTTGTCCTGTTCGCCGTTGCTAAGGCGCTCCGCTCGCTGGCGCAGCTCCTCATAGATCTGCTGCTGGCGCTCTGACATATCAACGGCGACATTCTCCTCCTCAAGGTCAGGGATTGTGACCGTTTTGGATACGTCCTTTGCCGTCTTGAAATTGACGTAGCGGTGAAAGAGGCTTCGCAGGCCGGAGAGGTTGCGGAAGCCAATCAGGCCTTGGCGGCTCTCTACTTCGCCGGAGAGCTTTTGCACCATTACGTTATCGGTCTCACCAAACACTTTGATGAAGTCGTTAACGTCAGCGATCCCGTACTTGCCCCACTCCTCAGGCGTGATGATATGGCTCAGCATGTTGAACACATCGACCGGGCTGTTTACGGTCGGGGTGGCGGTCAGCATGTAGCACCCGCGGCCCTCATACTTGCGCTGCAGCCATGCCATCTTCATCTGCATGTCCATAGCGGTTTGTGCAGACTTCGGCTTTGGCAGGTGGGCCAGCTGGGAGGCTTGGCGCCCCACTTCATAGGTGTTCCGGTAGTTGTGGCCCTCATCGACAATTACGGAGTCAAAGCCGCAATCCTCGAAGTAGGGGAGATTCATGGCCTTCTTCGTGCCGGTGTCGCTGTGCTTCTCCTTGAACTTCTCTTTCTTCTTGGCCTCGCGGTAATTCTTCGCTTCACCCTCGATCAGGCCGGAGCGCAGGCCTGCCGCCATCATGGTGTCAACGTGGTCGATCACCGTTTCCGCTCGCAGCGGCAGGGTGGCGAATCGCTCCTTGCTGATCAGTACCGTGCCTTTGGCGGTGTGCGGGATCATGTTGATGCGGGTGATCACCTCATCGCCGCTC
This sequence comes from Aeromonas sp. Y318-3, assembly GCF_027706185.1. Classification (NCBI taxonomy): domain Bacteria; kingdom Pseudomonadati; phylum Pseudomonadota; class Gammaproteobacteria; order Aeromonadales; family Aeromonadaceae; genus Aeromonas; species Aeromonas sp. Y318-3. Next base: position 24,716 of record NZ_JAPDCN010000019.1, on the reverse strand, counting down.
AGGGTGCGCAGCTTGTCCCGGGTTAGGGGTTGGCCGTGCTTGTTGAGCTTGATCTCGCCCTCGTCATCGAGCACCGGCGTTTGCTCTACATCGCCGTCCTTGTTGCGAACCGGCTCGATACCCACAAACAGCATGTTCTGGTCAACGTAGGCGCGGCCATAGGTGGCAACCGCTTCGTGGTACCAGTTTTCCTCTACAGCTTTGGGGACAACAACGGCCGAGCGCTTGGAGCGGCCATTTTGCTTGTTGTAGGCATCCAGCAGGAGGGCGGTGGTTGTTTTGCCAAGGCCGGTACCGAAACCCAAGATCCCGCGCCCGTCCTCTGATAACCGGCGAACGGCTTGGTTCTGGTAATCGAACGGGGTGAGCTCTGCGTTGAGGCCGGTCAGCTCGAGCGGCGCGTCTGAGTGCTCGGGAGGCACATAGCCGTTGAATGTGTCGTTGTAGAGCTTAACCAGGCTGTCGCAGTCGTCATGCTGGCGCAACCAGGTACCGAATTGCTCCTCGAGCGACTTGATGCGGCTCATGTGGACGGCGGCGCCCTCGAGACCCGCGCCTCTTACTGGCAGATCATTGAGGTAGTGCTCGAGCTGGCGCTCAAATTGCTCGTTGCTGCGGCCCTTGAGCTTGCCGCCCTGACCATCGCTGTCATACCCGTACCAGGTGCCATCCTCGCCGTCATAGCTCTCGTCCAGCTCCATCTCGCCATCTACGGTAATCACCTTCCCGTAGCGCAGGCCTGCATAGCCCTGGGAGCGCAGGAACTCAGACACATAGCGGCGTGGCAGCCAGCGCCCCAGCATGGTCATGTCGATAGCGTCTACGCCGGTATGAGGGCGCTTCCTGTCGATCTCTGCCAGCTGGCGCTGGTAGTTGTCGATAATGGCTTGGTCGGTGCCGGAGACCATTGCCAGCAGCAGCCGATCAGACTTCTTGGCTACATCGCCGCTGGTGGCCCTGTCCATCGGTGCCAGCATTCCATCCGGCGTGATGGCTACCCCGTCAACTTTGGCCAGCGCCTCGAGCGTCATAGGGACGCTGCCGTTGTAGTGCTCAGCGAAGTCGTCCAGGTCAACCGGATTAAGGCCCAGCTGGCCGAAGAGGAAGGAAACTACCTGATAGGCATCCTCATCGTCATAAGCCCGCACGTTGCCCCGGTCGGCCTTGCCCTGCAGCAGGTCGGAGAGCTCGCCGGTGGGGTCGGTGGCGGCATAGAAGGCCTGCCAAGCGCCCGCGGCATTGCCGGTTTTGAGGGTGGCCAGCGTCTTATCAGCTGCGGCCACTCCGAATCGGGCAATCTCGTTGCTGATCAGGCTGCGGATCTGTGCCGCCTCTTCAACTGGGAATTTGCCGGTTTCGGTAAACACTGCCGCCATGGTGCGGATACGGTCACCGATCAGGGTGCCGCGAATGATCCGTTCCCGGTGCTTCGGGTCGGCCATCTTGGCCAGCTTGATTGCTTCGTGGACTCGCTGATCCAAGAATCGGGGATAATCCCGCTCTACCGCCATGATCTGGGGGAGGGTGAGCTCGAGCACAGCTTGAGGGTTGTCTGATAGGACGCTGCGGAGTTGGGATACCGATGCGGCGCCATAGGTTTCCTGGCTGATTTCATCGCCATCGCCGCCAGCTGGCTTGATGAGCTCCCATTCCCCAGCGGTCAGGCGGTGCCAGCGGCCGTTGATTTGACGCTCATCGCCTTCTGCATAGGTTGGGCTGGATGGCTCGGCCAGTTCGAGAGCGGCCCAATCAATGCGGCTGTCAAAGCGCTGTGCCAGTCGTTCCTTGATCCCCTGGTTGGTCAGGTTGCCTTTCTCCACGACCATTCTGGCGAACCGGCCGGTACCTGTGGTGGTCTGCTCGCCCATGATGAAGCGGCGACCTTCTGCTGACTCAAACCACTTGCCTTTGATCCAGGTATCCCAGAGCACGTTGGCGGCTTTCAGGTCGCTGCTCTTGCGGGAGTTGATCAGCTCGGCCATGTCGGCTGGGTGCTTACGCAGCAGGAGAATATCGGTAACGGTGTCGGTACCGTTGGCATCAAACGTGCCAGAGGGGAGGCGGTGAGCGCCCAGAAACTCAGCCTTGAGGGAGATGGCATGTCGCCACTTAGACCATGACGCTCTCGAGATGATGCGGGGAGGGACAACAACGCTGATCAAGGCGCCTGGCTTCACCTTATCGATCATCCTGGTGATGAAATACTGATCCACGTATTTGATGTGGGAATACTCGGGATCGTGCGCCCCATTCATGCCGCGCGTATCACCGAACGGCACGTTGCCTACCGCACCATCCCAGGTGTTGTCCTCTGTCTCGCTGGCCAGCTGTTCAAAGGCGGCATGGCGAACGTGATCTTCCGGGTGCAACAGCTGGTTAATCTGGCTGCTGGTGGCGTCCAGTTCTGAGGCAGTCATAATGGCCCCGGCTGGTTTGGTACCGTTGAATACGCCGATCCCGGCTGACGGCTCCAGATAATTACCCGGGCCAGCGCCCTGAGCCGCCATCATGTCCCAGACGCCTTCGGCTACATACTGGGGGGTGTAATACTCATCAATGGAGCCGCCAATCCCGCCTTTGCCGGAGTATTTGCGAAGGGCGTCTTTATCGGCCTCAGTGATGGAGCTCGGGTCTGCAGTGACGCGAGCAAGGACTTCAAGCGCGGCTTGGTTGGCAGCCAGTCTGGCCTTGCCAATATCTACGCCGTGAGTTTTGGTCAAACCGAATTCGACCGGGGCTGCGGGCAGGAGCGCCTTATCCAGGCTGGCCAGAATGCTGGCCACTGACCCCGCCGCAACAACGTCTGCGATTGCAGATGCGACTTTCGTGCGCTGCATGATTAATCTCCGTGGGTAAACAGCGCTTGAAATGGTAACATCCTAACAAGTCGGGCGCGCCCCGATTTCGTGACTCCCCGGTTAAGCGGCCTCCCCCAGCCGCACGCGCCCCTAGACGCGAATAGACCATGGCCAAAAAAGAAAAGGGACTGGTGGCGGTGATCGCCCAGGCGTTCGCTGGCTACAACCCCGATGACCAGAACAATGCGGGCATTCCGCTGCAAAGCGGGCCCGGGGCATCCTCCAGCTGGCACAACTCAGCGCCAGAAGCGGAAGAGGGCAGAGATCCGACTACCGATTCTGATTGGGTAGGCGATAAGGTCATGCCAGAAGATCGCTACCTGAAATATGACGTTCTGCAGGGCATGATTACCGATCCGCTGCTGTCTGGCGGTATAGACCTGCATATCTGTCATGCCCTGAGCGCTGACAACCGAACCGGCAACATAGTGACCATTGAGGCCACCGACCCGAGCATGGCCGAGTTGGCGGCCGAGCTGAATGCGGCGCTTGGCCCGCTCATCAATGAAGGTGCCCCCAGCTGGTGCAAGCAGATGGCGGTTTTTGGGGCTCACTACGTCCGGCCGTATGCCCGAGAGGGTGTCGGCATCGTTGATATTGAATCGTCCTGGTACACGATGGCGCGGCAGATCCGCGAATACGTCCGGGGCGGCAAGGTGGCTGGGTACACCTCCGAATACCTCAAGAAGCGCGGGACAGGCGGCGCAATCCAGCTGGCGGAGCCGTGGTCGCTGGTGGCCCTCAAGATCCCGTACTGGCAGCCAAACATAAACCGAGAGCCGCTGAACAATACCGGCACCCAATACAGCCTCTACGATGATAACCACCGGCGGGTACCCATCGAGACGCAAGACTACGGTACCTCGATGCTCGAGCACTGCTATCCGGCATGGTGCGACCTCAAAGACTCCTTGGTGTCACTCAAGGGATCCCGTTACAACGCCTCCCGAATCGACCGCTTTGTCGCTCTGGGGATGGAAAACCTCGACCCAGTGCAGGCGGCGCAATACCTGAATCTGGTGGGTACCCAGATGCGCAAAGATCTGGAGACGGCCGAGCGCAAGAGCCGCCAGAAAGGCCTGCTGCCAACGGTCTGGAACCGCATTGTTCCGGCCCTGGCTGGTGGCAAGGGCGGTGTGACAATCGACACTCAGACCACCAGCCCAGATATAGCCCATATCGAAGATGTGATGTTTCACCTAAAGCGCATGTCAGCAGGCCTTGGGCTGGATGTGTCAATGCTTGGTTGGGGGGATCTCATGTCTGGCGGGCTGGGTGATGGCGGGTTCTTCCGCACCAGCATTCACGCCGCCATTCGAGCGAACTGGCTGCGCATCGGCTTGCGTCAATCCATCCACCGGATGATCGACATTCACATGGCCAACAAGTACGGCAAAGTGTTCCCTGCCGGGCAGACCCGCCCGATTGAGGTGAAATTCCACTCGCTCAATACCGCGATCGCCCAGGAAGAGGCAGAAGAGCGCGAATCCCGCGCCAACTTCGCCATGACGCTGGCCACCCTGCTCGACACCATCGAGAACGGCCGCTTGGCTGGCTCCGACACCTTCAAGAATCTGGCGCTTACCGACCTGGCAGGCATCGACAAAGATGTGGCCAAGGCGGTCATTCACGAACTGGCAAAGAGCGCCAGTGAGGCCGCGGATAGTGACGAGTTCATGGAGTCCGTTGGTTATCGGGGAGACAGGGCCGGATTCGATGCTTGGCTCAGTCAGAAAATCAACTCAGAAATCATCAGCTTTGTAGGAGGTGCGTCTTGATTATCGTTGAAGATAGTTTCGACCTGAAAAATGAAGGGCGCGCGGGTGGTAACCGGCGCCGTTATATCATCCATGCCGTAAAGGCCATGTTCCAAAGCCCGGTTACTCAGGAGGCTCTGAAACTGGGGGAGGCCTACGGTTATTTCGGTCACACGATCCGAGAGATGACCGGCAAGATGCGCCCGCGGGAGATGGAGGTGGTCACCATTGACGGCAAGCCGGTACAAATCCAGGTTGTACCGTCAAACCGCACGCTGGCTGTGGATGTAGACGAGAATGGCATCGTCAACCACAAGCAGGAGATCCTTGATACTCCACCTGGCCGAATCGTTCAGGCAATGTGGAATGACAAGGTGGGCGGCTGGAGTTGGGCCACCAGCGGCTCCAATGATCCGGCGTTCGGCGCCCGCCCGCGCTCGTTCTTCGGCTTTGACTATGTGAAGCAGCCCAACTTTGTCCCGCTGGACAGGCAGCAGGCCATGATGGAGTCGGCCACCGGCGAGCGGGTTATCGAGCTGTTGGTATCATCCGGCGTCAGCAATGGCGATGCGGTACCGCTGTTTGAAGGGTGGGCCGGTCTGTCAGAGAGCTATGCCGCCACTCGGGATGTGGACATGGACATTATGATGATGGAGGGGCTGCTCATCGAGGAGCGCAACCGTAGTCTGGTTCTGTCTCGAGATCTCGACCTGGCTAAGCAGGAGCGAGAAGATCTGGGTAAGCGCCGTGAGCAGGCGCTCATGGAGGCTCTTGATACCGCCCCAATGGTATTCACCAAGGATCAGCGTGAAGCGTTCCTGCGCCTTTCTACCCCTGAGGATGCAAAGGTCGTGAAGATGATGCTGGAATCGCTGGCTAACATGGATGTGGAGAGCTTGCCGATCCGCCATCGCGCCGCGCCGGTGGAGATCACGCCGACCCCGACTAAGGGTGAGCGCTCAGGCATTCCGCTGGGGGCTGTGATCTTCCAGAAGCAATTGCCGACATGGCCAAAGTAACGAGCTGAATCCAAGGCCGCCGATTGGCGGCCTTTTTCATGCCGCCTCTTCCTGTTTGCCCAATATGGCCTGCAGGTCTGCCAGCAGATCATCAGCCTGTTCGTGCATGGCCTGAACCTTGTCGGCCACCTCATCCAGTGCCGGGTTATTCATGGCGTCCACCTTCTCAAGCAGGCGGATCAACTCAGCCTTCAAGAATCGGGATTGGTTGATAATGGCCTGTTCCGGCGTTTTCTTTGCCATGGGGGCTCCTTACTGCTGACAGAGGGCTAACTGGGAGTTGAGCGATTCGATAAGGGCGGTGTCGCCGCGGGCTGTGGCCATCTTCAATAGGGCCATCAAGCCGTTGACGCTGGTGGTTGCCGATGCGGAGGCGCGCTGCGCTGCATAGAGCTCCTGTCGCACCACACTTGCGGCCTGCTGTGGCTGCCGGTCAGGGTGGGCGGCCAGCATGGCGGCGAGCTTGTCAGCCAGCTCGTTATTCCCCTGCAGCTTGGCAACGTCCAGCTCCATCTCAATGCTGCGGGCGCTGCGCTGGTAGCCAAGTTTAGATTTCAGCTTGGCGGCAATGATGGCGGTGGCGTCTTTCACGCTCTTGAAGGCTGTGGTCTTGTGACGGTTGGCAAATTCGACTGCTTTGGTAATGAGCTTGCGGAGGTACTTGGAGAGCTTGCTGGCGCTGGCGCGCTGCTTGTCGGCGTGTTCGGCCAGTGGTTCAGGGTGTATGACATACCGATCGAAGTATTCACCCTCCACCCTGAACTTGGTCAGCACTCCCCAGCGAACCAGTTGGGCGATCACCAGTCTGACATTCCGGCGGTCTTGGTACTCGCAGAGTTGGCGAATACGCTCCTTGCCCGGATGTGCAATCCATAGGTTGTTAGTCTGCGGAGATTTGGCGCTGGCGTGGCCTGCAATGGCAAGTAACACCCGGCGTTGAGCGGAGTCATGTGGCCAAGCGTTGATGATGAGGTTTACAAGGTCAAAATGGTGCTGTTTGTTCATGTTTTTATGAAACCTAAAAGCTCGCCTTTTAGCCTTGAAATGGTGGATCTGCCCCTGTATTCTTACTCATAGAGTTGGTGTCCGTTTAGGGCTACAACTCCGGTTGTCAGGTAGATCTTTATCTCTTTTGAGGCTTGCTGGGCGATGTTTGTTAACTCAGTTAAGTGGGGTGGAACCCATCTAGGTCGAGCGGATTTAACGGAATCCATCTGATAATTGACGGACGGTGTTGGTATCACCTTCTGTGGTCAGGTAGCTGGAAACTGCTTGACCTACGTTTTTTACTCTACCCGATCGTCTTGTGATCATGCAACGTGATCACTTGATGATCGGGTAAAAAAATATTAAGCCGCCTTCGGGCGGTATTTTTTTATCTGCAGCCCGCCAATCCTCAGTTCCCCATAACGATTCTATCGAGAGCGCAAAGCGCAAGCGAAGCGCGCGCGTTTGATCTCTGATCTATCTGCTTCAATGTTTTTGTTTAATGGATCGGAAGCCTAGAGGCCTGATTTGCCAAGGCTTTCAGGCTGTCCATTTTGCTGCTCTGGGTGGTCTCGCCTGGTGGTGCCGGTGGGCCTGCTGGGTGAGGGGGAGGATCGGAAGAGATGGCGGGGGGATCGGAGGCTGCTGGTCTGCGGGCACAAAAAAGGCGCCGTGATGGCGCCTCTTATAATCGACCCTGCGATCAGCTGAACGGGCAGTTTTCCACAAACCGCCGGGTGGCTTCTCGTAGCCATCTGTTCCGCTGATCAGGGTGAATTGAGAGGGAGCTAATGACGTTCTCTACATTCTTGAGGTCGTCAAATGAGTTAATGCTATTCATCAGCTCTGCGATGCTTTGTTTCATGGTTGTACCTTTGCTTCTTGATTGACGGGACGCCCCCGACGAGTCCAATCATGCCCCAAACGAGCCGTTAAATCATCCTAACAAATTTGCCTATGTGTCGTTATTGTGATCTTGGTCAAGTTTGATGCCAAATCAGAGTAAAAGACCTCAAATGGAGTTGTTAGGATATTTACAGGAGCCCTGATTAGGGTTAAAGTCTTGCCCCGTCTGGATACGAAGGGGGTTTTATGGATGGCGAGTACAGCAGCGTAAAGGAGGTTCTTCGGCTTCAACTGCTGGCGGCCCGTCACGCTGACTCTCCATCGGTACTCGATGGCCTTGAGCTGGTGGAGCCCGCCGTTGAGGAGGAACCAGCCGAAGCTACCCCAGAGAGCGGCGCCGATTTGCGCTGCACCTTCTGCGAGGAGGGTCTGGTTAAAGGCCTTTTCGGCAAGGACTACGAATGTGCGGTGTGTCATGGAACGGGTTTCGACCTATCCAAGCCGGTCGCCGTCATCAAGTACCTGCTGGGAGGCGGTCGCAAGCTGCGAAAGCACTACAACGACCTGCGGCGAGAGTGCCGCGAATTTAGGGATATGTGGTCTCCAGAGGAGATTAAGGCAAGGCAGGAAGCCATTTTTTGCGAAAAACACAGCTCACGCTTTGATTAACCCCGTTTAGGAGAAAAGTAATGTCGAACATCGAAAACAGTGAAAAGGCCATGGGTAAGCGCATTCAGCAGGTGCGCCAGTGTTTGGGCCTGTCCCGTCCGAAGTTCGCAGAGCTGATCGATGTGCCGCCGACCACCCTGAAAAACTACGAGCTGGGTTATCGCGGTACCAGTGGTCACATGCTCGGCCAGCTGGCTGCCCAGCCTAAAACCGCCTCTTACGTTTTGTGGGTGATCTCCGGCGAGACCGGTTCACCTCAGTCGGTGCCGACCGCTGATCTGAATCCGTCATTCTGACCAGTCGCCAAATCAAGGAGCCCGTTTTAACCATGAATCAGTCAATCACCTTGAAGCCGTCTCAGATCGAGAATGAGGCGCTGGCGTCTGCCGTTCGCGCCCAGTTCGATGATGAGTTCGAGGCCTGCCGCCTTGCCCTGTCTACCGCCGCAACTGCCTATTGCGAGGCTGCCATCCCTGCGGAGGTACGCATGGCCCATGAAGTCGTGCATCCCTACCTCCACCGCTCGGTTACTGCTCGCTTCACTGATGGTGGAGAGCCGGTTTGTCTGTCCGATGGCTGCGGCGTTTTCTACCCCGTTCACCAGATCCCGTTGGGTGAGCCGATGGTGATGCCGCGTGATCGCCTGATCGCCATAGACAGGGAAATCAAAGAGTCGCTGCCGCTGGTCTCTGCGATAGCGGCAATGGGAGAGCTGCTGGCCCAGGTGATGGACACCTATCGCAAACTGGCTACGCAATCTGCGTGCGGGGTGGCGAGATGATCTCTTTTGTGACAGTTGGCCGCGTACCGGAGCGCGTGGTTATGCAGGCGAAAGAGATCTTGGAAAGTGGTCGAGTTCGCCCAAAGAAAATGGTCTGTCGTGGTGGAAAGGCCTTTTCTATGCCGGTCGGCCGTAAGTGGAGACTTTGGATGCCTGTCGCTGGTGGCGAGTATCAGCTTATGTCTCACGAGAGGTACAACCGCCTTGCATAACCAACTGAGTGTGAATTTGAAAACCCCCGGCGCCCGTCTGCGGTATGTCAGAAGGACGGTTCTCGGCCTGTCGAGAGTAGACGCCTGGGACATGACAGGGGTTCCAGAAAAAACCCTGCGGAATTACGAAATCGACAAGAACCGGATGCCGCTGATGGCCATCGTCAAGATCTGTGAGTGCATCCCGTTCGCCCCTTACATGCACTGGATCATGTTGGGTTCTGTGAACACGGTAACCCAAGTAGACCCGATCACCGGCGAGCACAGCCAGGCGGCGGCCGAAGCGGCCATGAAGGCTCTTGAGCAGCTTGATGATCGCTCTCTGGATTCGGTTGTCGCCACGATGCGCTCGTTAGTGCCGGGTGGCCGATGAAGCGGGTTTTTATTGTCGTCCCCTTTGACCAGCTGGTGGATACACAGATCCCTCGGTACCTGGTGAGGGAGTTGCTGTTGAAGCGAGAGGGTGTGTTGGTTTTAAACCCCTCGGTGCTGCCGCTGGGACTGACCAGCGAGGAGTACGCAAAGATTTGTATGGCGCTGCTATCCATCGCACAGGAAGTTCATTTTCTCCCAGGGTGGGAAAGCGATCGGGTATCGCGCGCCCTGCACGCCATGGCCCAGACCGGCGAGCAGGTTATCTATCTGGACGGGCTTGTTTCCGTGTCAGCGCACCATGTTGAAAGAGGTTGTTATGAGCAAGAGAGTTGATCCCCAGTCCGTCCCACAGCGCACTCTGGTGTCCCTGTATGTTGATGTTGCCCTGGTAAAGCAGGCCGAAGCGGCTGCCCGCCAGCGCGATAAGGAGTTCAGCGCCAAGATGCTCGCCAAGCAGCCCCCTGGAATGGTTCAGCGTGTTCGCCAGTTCCTTGGTCTTGGAGGGAAGCAGTGAGCATTGAGACCGCAAGTGTTCTGGCCGCCGTTCGGGCCATGGCTGAGCAGGCTCGCAAGAAGATAAAAGGGGGGTTCGCCTCCCTTAACGACCGGCGAGAGCTGGTGGCCGAGCTGGGGCGTGGGTATGCCGAGCTGGTGATCCTGTTCAAGGCGGCCGGACTAGAGCCGCCCCGCTGCCTCCACAACTGGCGAGAGGCAACGTATCGGGAGATGCGCCGCAAGAACCCTGATGCGGAGCCGCTGCTGAAAGAGGTGTCGATACTCGATGACCTACGGCGCCAAGCCCGAGACCTGTCGGTGACCCCAGCAACCTCTCGAGGTGCCCCGCTCAATGAGCGAGACAAGGAAGGAATGTACTGGTCGGCAGAGATGAGAAGCCTTATGCGCCCCCCGTCACGCCTCGTCCAATCAAGTAATTAACCCCCCGGGCTGGTTCGCCAGCCCACCAAATCAAGAAGCCCCGATATGACTATGACTAAACGTGTGGATGGCTTATCCGCCATTCTGGAACGCCTGCAGCTGTCACTGAACACTCAGGACGGCCGTTACACTGCCGACCCGTTCTATTGCGTGTTCTCCAAGCGCGAAATTGTTGTTGATGCAGACTACGACCACGACCAGATTGGCTGGTGGCATCAAGAAAGGCACGTAGAGGCCAGTGAGACGACTGCGCGTAGGTTGGAACTTCTCAGGCGCGATGGCCGCGAAACTGGAGAGTGGGTAAAGATTGCCACCAAGGAGATCAGCTACTTCGAGACGGCCTGCTTCACCGAGCAGGGCTGTAAGGATTTCCTCGAGATCCAAGGCCACAACCTGCGCAAGCCTTACATCTACGCAACCAGCCTGTTCCGCAACCGAGAAATGCTCGCCCTGCGCGAGGCGCTGATGGTCGGCCAGCTGGCGGAGAAAAGCGACCGGTCAAACCGTGCCATTGCTGACCTGGTAAACAGCCTGCGTGATACCGCCATCAAGTACCAGGGCTCCCAGCAATTGCGCACCCAGCTGGCAAACATCATTGTCCCCGTCCTGAAAGGGGTGGAACTGCACCGAACCGACCTCGTTCGCTACTGCCATGAGTGCGGCCATGTCGGAGAAGTTAACGATAAGCACCTTGATTGCTGCCCCTCTGGCCAGGGTAGCTATGTGCGAAGGGCTGTAGCCGAGCAAGCGCGCCTTAGCTTGAGCAAGCCCGAACCGTCAACGAATGCTTGTCAGTTGCCCTCCGAGGAATGGAGTGATGACGCCGATCCCGAGATCACCAAGGCGGCCTATCTGGAATTGCAGGCACGGCAGGATCAGCTGCAGACCGAGCTGGCACAAGCCCGAGCGGCCTTGCGGAAAGCAGAGCTGGCACTCGAGAAGGCGGGGGTTAAGGCATGAAGTATCAAATGCGCCGTGAACGCCTGGAGCACGCCAACGCCCTGATCAAGTTGATTTCCAGCCGTGGCCGCCGGTTCTTTTACAACAAGGGGGCAGACCGCACAGCTGAGATGTGGATCGACCTTAATGGCCGGATTTGGTTCATGGACGATTACACCGGCCAGCCAATTTACACCCTGTACCGCGGCCGCTGGCGGGGATTTAGCCATGGCGGCACGCTCCGAGATCTGGTGATCCGTCTGCACGACTACATTGCCCATGGCCACCTGCTGTCAATCGAGATCATCTGCCCGACCCGCAACAACCCAGAGGACGGCAATATCTGGGGGTACCCCAAGGAGGAGGCGGAATTGCTGCGGCAAGAGTGCGAGGGACTGCCCCTGTTCTGCACCTACGAACCGGGCATGAATAGGGAAAGGGTGAGGGATACCCTGACGGCAGCCGGGATCACAGTGGATAGCGTCACCGTGCGCCAGCTACGCGAGTTGCATGAATGCCTCCGGCTGCTACTGCCCCAGTTCACCAACTGCTACGAGGGGACTATGCGGATCAATGGCTATCGCAGCGACCCGGCATTTTTGACTATGCGCACGTTCAGCTGGAAGTCCCGAGAGGCGGTCAGTTTTAACAGTCGGGATCAGTTTATCGGCATCGCCGGATGGGCTGACGACAGGAACGTTGTCCCGCTGCTGGTGGCCCTGCTGCACTGGGCCTCCCTGATTGAATACCGCCGCGCCAAAGGGGGTAAGGGATGAGCCATACCGAGCGCCTGCTCGCATTGCTCAAGGAGGCGGCCGAGGTGGCCCCTCCTGAGTTGAAGGAGCGCATCGAGGCGGCCATTGGTGAGAGCGCACCAGGCATGTTCTACCTGCAGGACGCCCGCGGGTATTCAGGGAATTGCATTTCGTGGTGGCGGGCAGGGGGTGGCTATACAACCAGCCTTGCCGAGGCCGAGTTGTTCACCAGGGAGCGGGCCTGTTACCACAACCAGGACAGGGTGACAGACATTCCATGGCCTGCTGAGTATGTGAGGGCACGCGCTGACATGACCGTGGACATGCAGCGAGTGACTATCAGTGAGGCTCTGGAGGGTACCGGCATCAAGCTACGCAAGCCTGACCGGCCTATCTTTCGGCCCAACAGGTGCTTTACCTGCGGCAAGTTCTACGGCGCCCGCCATTACTACGACTGCCCGCACTGCGGCGCCAGCAACGCACCATAAGGGGGATGTGTGACAGATAAAGTGGTGGCCCGAATCACCAAAGAGGTGGAGGTGGATGTGTGTGTCTATCTATCCGAACTGGAAACCTCTGATTTGGAGGCCGAGTTAAAGCGGCGGAATCTGGGCCCAATGCTGACCCCTATTGGAGCCGAATTTGACCATGATCAGTTTCTCGAGAGCCTTTATCAAGCCGTGGTTTTCGATGACCGGGCTCGCCAAGATCAGCTGGTTCGAGAGCTGCTGCGGGAAGTTGGTAACAAGACGGTTTGATGGGTCGCTGGTGGCCCACTTTTGAGGATTTCACATGGATATTTTAGACCGCCAAACGCTTGCCGCTGCAGTGCTGGGGCTGACCGATGATCGGCTCGAGGCGATCATGAATGGCGATGAGGATTTTGATACCCCGCTGATGGAACGGTTTGGTGTGGATCTGGATACCTTCGGTGGTATTGCCGAGGCGCTGATCCTGCTGACTGCGCCGGTTAGTTGCGATCAGGACGGCAACCAGATTCACGCATTTGTTCGCAATGAGGGGACTTTCCTGAGGGCGCTGGCCACCGAGAAGGGGGCAAACGTGAGTTGGGCCCACCCGCCAGCCGGAAATGACCATTCTCCCGAGGTCGGCAATATGGTCAGCGCGTTGGGCCCACACGCCAGAAATGAGCGAAAGCCGGGGGAGGTAGGTCGGCATGGATGATGAGAAAAAGCGCCTCCATGCCCAGCTGGTCAAATTGGGCGACATGATGGGAGATGGCTTGCACTTAGAGCCGGATGGGAAGTGGATTAGCAGGGATTACAAGAAGATCCTCCGCGCCCTGGGGATTTCAGCTCCGAGAAGAAACAACGGTGGCGCCATCAACCAAGCGATGGCCGAGGCATTAAAAACGGCTCGCTGCACTTGTGGGGCTGAGTTGAAGCAGTCCCGCTCTGGCTCGATGCGAGCGGACTGTACCAGGTGTGAAAACAGGTACCAGTTTAAGCGAGGCCGGAAGGCCTCAGGAGGCTGAGATGTATACGCCAAAGTGCCAGTACCTAATAGGCGACCTGTGCAGCAAGCTCGATGCCAAATGCCTCGAGCTGCGCTGGTTCGGCGGCTGTAAGGTCTGCCCGTTCAAAGGGATGGAGAAGCCGCCGGTTCGGCCTCCGGTACCGAACCCAATATCACGCCCAGATAAGGAGAAATGAAGTGAGCGCATTCAAATTCAAACCGGCAACCGACCTTGAGCTTTACGAGCTGCTGGTGGCTGCATACCCGGACAAGTTCAGCGAGGACGGCCCAGACATTTGGGACGATGTGATGGAGTTTGCCGAGGAGCTGGTGAGTAGTGGTGAAGTTGAGGTTCTGAGTGAGCTTCTGGGGCGTATCGTGATGCTGGCCAGCCCTATGCAGGGGATGATTGCCGGTGAGAGTCGGCATAGCTTGGGCAAGGTCACCATTCAGGGCAACCAGGTACTAATGACTTCGGCCATCTCCCGCCCGGTGGCCATGCCAGAGAAGGTGCAGTGATGGGATTGCATAGCGCACCGGATCTCTTGCTGGCCATTCAAGAGGATAAGCAAGTGGGGGCAGAGCAAACCCCCGCAGCTCACTGGCGCCAGAACGGAGAGGCTGACCCCTTCGGGAAACGCTATGAGTGCGAGCGCGCCAGCCTGCCGCTTGGAAATCTGACGGATGATGAGCTGGCCAATGCCGTGTTCATGTACGGAGACTCAACTCCCAGCGTTACCGAGCTGATGAATGGTGTCCATATGCCCATTACCTACCTGACGGCAGCGAAGGAGCGCATTCGCTGGCTGTCTCGCCAGCTTGAGCTGGCAACCACTCACAGAGGCGAGGCGGAATGATTAACTGGTTGAAGTGGTTGGTGGCTGGCAAGGAGATGCAGGAGCTTTACCGCTGGCGGGTCAAATGGCAGGAGTACCGCCGCTGGTTGGCCGAGTTCGATGAGGTTGGGGTCACACTGGACAACCTCAAGGCCGAAGTAGATGGCAAGGGGTTGAGTGCCAGCCATCCACCGGGGGACGTTGGGCCTTGGACTGTCGAAGCTCTACGCGAGCGCCTGCGCATAAAGCGCCGCTCCGAGGTGGAGTGATGGCGGTTTACGAACGGGATGTGACGACCCTAACCAGGACGCAAGCCCTTATCTGGCTCAAGAAGAACGACCCGGAGTATGACTGGCTGGGTCAGGGGTTATCGAGGGAGGAGTTGGTTGCCGTCATTCGTGACAACCTTCACACCTTCGGGGAAACGAATCAGGCGCCCGGGCTGCGGGCCATCGAGAGCTGAATTGGGGAGAAGGTATGTGTAACTGTCAGGAAATGGCCCGCGACCTCAGAGAGACCATTGATGGTAAGTATCCGCCAAGCCGTCACGCTCCATTTTGTGAGGACTACAAGGCTATAGCGTTTACCAGGATTGAGGTCGATGGCTCTGGGTGCATAGTCTCCGAGTCAGAGGCTGCCGCTGTGATTGCTGGCCTGGATGGCGAAGAGTACAGCGTCAGCACCATTCATTTGACGCAAGACCAGTTTGATAGGCTGCCAGAGTCAGCCGGTTTCTGAGCTAAGGGGATTGTGTGAACGAAGCCTACCACTGTTATATCGAGGCGATGTTGGCTACTGCTGGGGTGGTTAAGCGTGAGGATCTGACCATTGCCTTCGGTGTTTCCCTGCCAACTGTGACCCGTCATTTTGCAGATTTTCGCCGGACTTATCCCGGCGTTATGGAGTTCGAGCCGTCAGATAAGACCTATCGCCAGGGTCGCAACTTTGCCACTCAGGCGTTGATTAAGCGCGGCGTAACACCAGAAGAGTTCTTGAGTGCTGTGCGCACTGTATTTGGGCA
The DNA here is from genome assembly GCF_027706185.1 of Aeromonas sp. Y318-3. NCBI lineage: Bacteria > Pseudomonadati > Pseudomonadota > Gammaproteobacteria > Aeromonadales > Aeromonadaceae > Aeromonas > Aeromonas sp. Y318-3. Next base: position 9,249 of record NZ_JAPDCN010000019.1, on the reverse strand, counting down.
CGAAATTAAGAGGTAATTATGAGCGAGAGCCGTGCGGAATATTGCTATTCATGGAATGGCGAGGATTTCAATTGTGGGACTTTTGATAGCGTCAAGGCCGCGTTGGCTGATGCAGTAGCAGAGAACGATGAAGGGCATACCATCGTTCACATTGGCAAAGTAGATCGCCCCTGTAATAGCCAGTTCTTCCCTGATGCCAGTGATGTTATTGAGCACATGGAAAATCAGTCTTACGACTACGGCGGCGAGTATGCGGTGGACTATCCAGATGTGTCTGACGAGGCCAAGGCTGAGCTTGATGCCCAGCTGTCGGATCTCCTCGATGCGTGGTGTAAGAAGCACGATGTATCCCCGAACTTCTACCAGGTAGTCGGCGCAAAGGAATATCCCATCTCGTCATCTCCAAGCCAGGAAGGGTGATCGGCAATGCCGTGTTACACACTTCACGACAAGAACGGTAAGGCAGTGGGCCATCTCTGCGGAGAGCTTGGCCCGCACTGCGCTTGCTGTGGAGGGGTATCTGGGTACCTGTGCGATTTCCCAGTGGGGGAGGATAAGACCTGTGATCGGCCGCTCTGCAATGTTCACGCTGCAGAGGTTGCGCCAGAGCTTCATTACTGCCCTGGTCACCTGCAGGAGTGGCAGGCCTTCATGGAGTCGGGAGGGGTCAAGAAGCAGTTGGTAAGCGTTGTCCCGTTCGCCCGGGGTCACTGGGTCAATGTGCCGAAGGGGGAAGGGTAAACCACCATGCAGCGATCTGGAGGGGGAACGGCGATGGAGAATGGCCAGCTGGGGTTTACCAGGGAGCAGATCGAACTGTTCAGAGAATGGTTTGATGCCGTTCAAGACCTCAATCCGGCCTACCTCAAGAAAGGCGATTACGCCCTCGGCAAGGAGCTGTACGAGCGCCTTGGTCTAAGGGTTCCAAATAGCATATCGACCAACGTTGGAAGTTGAGGGAAAAACGGAATATGGAACGGGTAACGATTGAGATAGACAGGGGCGCTCTGCCGCCACATACGGATGATGAGTTTGAGGAGTGGGTTCGCTTTTGTGTCGGCTATCGTGCCGATATTGATGGCGACAATCCAATGTCAGATATGGACATGACCGCATCGTCAGTAACCGTAGGCTAATGGATAGGGAGACACGGCATGGCCGACAATCGAGAGTTTGCCGAGCAGATAGCAGGGGCAATCGCCAGTCTTGGCACAACTGATGCGCTGAGTTGCATGGGGCGGGTGATGTGCTGGGTTGCAGCAGACCACGGCCATCCACTCCAGTTTGAGTGCGATCTTGGGGTAGTGACCATCGAACCCCGGCAGTTGCCGCTGGATAAGGTCGAGCAGGTACTCCAAAACAAGCAGCGCGAGCATAGCTACATGCTGAAAAGGGCGGGGGAGCTGCAAGAGAGAATTGCCAAGCTGACCAGCGAACTGACAGAGCTGGGGTATCCCCCTCCTCCTGGTAGCTTTGCGGCCACCTTGATGAGCGTTAAGGGGGGAGAGTGACGACAGCAAAAGAGTGGTGGTCGATGGGGTGGGGCATAGTGCCCGCCCCAGCTGGAAGGGGGCGATGGCTGGTGTGTTATGGCGACCAAGACATGGCGGTAACGACCAGTTGGCACTATAACCGCCGGAGGGCCAAGAAGGAGATCACCCATTACATCAATAGAGGTGCGGCCAGAGGCCCATGCCACGGTATCTATCGGATATTCGACAAGGCGACAGGTCGGTTCCGCTGGTAATTGCTCTGAGGTCACCCGTATTCAAAGGCGAGGTCACCTCTATTTGCCTCGAGGTCACCCTCATTTGCTGTGAGGTCACCTGTATTTGAAGAGTTGAGAAAAGCCCGGCCTGTTCGCCGGGCTTTTTGTTAGGCGGGCAGGAGGCCTTCATTGACCAGCGCCTTGGTCGCTGCCTTCTTGGCCTCATCGCGGGCTGCAGAAACGTCCAGGGCGCCATTCTGGACGGCCTTCTTCACCTTCTTGTAGGTGCGGAATTCGCCCAGGCTCAACCCTGCCGCTTGCAGTTGTGGCTCAATCAGCTTTTCGGCCGTGTGCTGGTCATAGGTCGCTACCAGCTGGTCAAAGTCGTAGTTCTCTTTCGCTTCCCGGCAGGTACCCAATACTTCTCGGCCTGCATCGATCAGTTTGCTCATAACCGTCCCCTATGTTTGTTGGTCAGCCCTCCATCTTTAAGCGGTTAGGCACGCATAATCAAGCCAGTACAAACAGTCTTTGTCATATGGCTGGTGGATGGCTTATTTTGGGGCTTTTTTGCGTCCATTATTTTTGTGGCGCGTTACGTTGTGTTATCCTAACAATCTCAAAGAGACGTTATTTTGTGATTGGAGAAGCACGCCAAATGAATGCACTCACCCCAACCTCGTTACTTCCGCGTGACGAGGTGATCATTCGCCAGGAGAGCCAGGAGGTTTACGTTGTCACTCTGGAGCTGGCCTCTCTCACGCCAACCGGCGAATCCCTAGAGATTGAGCGCGATCGCCTGATTGACCACATCATCACCCACCAGTACCGGGATCTGGCAGCCCTGCGGAGTGAATTGGGGGTGCGGGAGCAGTTATTGGCTGCGGCCACCGGCCAGCTATCGTCCCTCAATGGAGAACTGGCGATTGAGCGGGCCACCAGCGAAGGGCGCCAGAAGGTTATCGAGCGCCTTACGCTGGAGTCCGGTTCGGCCAATAGCGAGGCAGTGCAGGCCAAACAGGCAACCATCGAGCGCCTAGCCGGTGAGTGTGCCGACCTTCGGGCTCGGATTGGCGAGCTGGAGCGCGAGCTGGCCGCATCAAAAGAGGGGGCAGCCGCCGCCGGTGACGCTTCCGCCCGGGCTGCAGATGCTTATGCCCGCCTTGCTCACGTAGAGGCCCGCCGTGACGAACTGGCTGCCAGCCTACAATCGGAGCAGACGGACAAGAACCACTTAGCGGTGCAGCTGAAAGACAGGCAGGCCAAGCTGGCCACGGCCGAACGCGAGGTTCGCCAGCTGCGCGACTCTCTAGCGGTTGCTGACCGTGGCAAGCAGAATGCCTTGGCCGCCCTTGAAACACGACTGCGCGAGGCTCACGCCCTCGAGCTGCAAGCCGTGCGTAGCGAGTATGACGGCGTTGCTGCTGTTGACCAGAAGGAGCTCGCCACCCTGCGCCGTCAGGCTAAGCGGGTACCGGAGCTGGAGCAGGAGATTGCCCGTCTGCAGGAGAAGTGTGATGGGTTGCTGGCTACGAACAAGACATACAAGGGGAACATCAAAAAGCTGGAGGCCGAGCAGGAGAGCTTTGCTCGCACAATGGAGAAGGCCCAGAACATGCTGACGGTGGTTAACGGCCACTATGCCCAGGCACGCCGGGATGTTGATTATGCCTATATGTCTCTGAGGGCTTTCAACAACCAGCCTGAGTACAAGTCTGACAGCGGCCGGCTAACAATTATGAGCCTGCACCCAGGGCACATTCAGTCCACGGATAACGAGACCATTCACCCCGACAAGCCGATCTGCTGGTGGAACACTCCCCGCGGTCTCGGTTGCGTTGTGATGTATTCGGCCGCCCCGCGGGATGATGACGGCGAGCACTACCTGATCTTCCCCTCCTTCTCGGTCACTGTTGCTGGCGTTGATGAGACTATCGACATTGCCAAGGCTGTGATGCCGCCCAAGGATGAATGGCCTGCCATCATCGAGCACTTCAAGCAGATGAGCGCCAAGGAGATGCAAGTCGCCATGGAGCACAGCGAAGCCGCCGCCATCGCGTACACCGAAATGAAGAATCCTGACGCAGAGGCAAAGATCCTGGCCATGCTGCGCGCCCGCCAGAGCAGCACTGCCGTTATCCAGCGCAAGCAGGGTAAGCCAGCCAAGAAGCGCCGCTAAGGGGGATTTGTGCGTCATTCACCCGAGCAGTATGAAGCCCTGATCGCCCGCCAGAAGGGATGGGCGGCCCAGGGCATCAAGAGCGGGAGCGGCAAGGCTTTTGGTGGCGCCGGTGTGGGGCTGGTTCCCCCCAAGGCCAAAAAGCCGAAGGAGAAGCCGAAGCGGGGGGAGGTCGGTTATGTGTCCCCCCATGCTGCCGCCATGGCCGCCTTGGCAAGTAACCCTGAACTTCGCAATGGTGCCCAAGAGCACTACGAGCAGGTGGAGCTGTTCTATTGGGCTGAGCTTTATAGCGCTGAGCTCTACGAGTCGATGGCCGCCGTCCCGAACGGTGGTCACCGGAGCAAAAAGACCGCCGCCGATCTCCGAGCCGAGGGGGTGAAGCCCGGTTACCCCGATATACTGGTCGATCTGCCTGCTGGCGCTTATCATGGGGCCCGCTTGGAAATGAAGGCCGAGAATGGCCGCTTATCCGAGCTGCAAATAGAGACCCTGAACTCACTGGCAGATAAGGGTTTCTATTGTGCGGTATGCTGGGGGGCCGAAGAGGCCAAGGCGGTGCTGATTGCCTACATGGCTTTAGCCCCTGGCCAGCGCATGGCCGAGAGGCCACAAGACGCCAAGTGGCGAACTAAAAAATAAAACACCTGATGAGGGGGGAAACAGCGATGCGTATGAATAACAACAGAAGGGTGATTCTCGATTTGCTCTGCAATCCCGGGTACATGATGTTACGCCGGAATGCGAGCACCACCCCTATGAGTCTCAGAGGTGTACTGCTGACTGGTACCTGCATCGTTGAGCTGAAAGATGGCCATGAGAAGTTGATTTCAGAGGTGAGCGGCCGGTCGGCCAGCAACCTGATCAATGACGGCTATGTCGAACTGGCCGAGCGCAAGCCGATGTACGGTGTGTATTACCAGCTCAGTGAGAAGGGCCGCCGCGTGGAGGTACCTCCAGCGCCAAAGAGCATAACCCGCCGCCGTGTGGTTGAGGGGTATGCACTGGAGTACGGCACCCACTTGAACTATCACCATGGCCGAAAGTGGTTCTATCTGTCAGACGACAATGGGCAAGAGGAAGTGATCGAGAACCCCGTAACCGGTGGGGCGGTAGAGCGCCTTGTCGATCTCACACATGAGCAGTGGGAGAAGGCCATTGAGGTGGCCGGTCGAAAGCTGCAACAGAAAGGGGATGCAATTGCTCAAACAAAAACTACGGGCGGTAGCCGCCAACCTAAGAAGTGACGGCGATAAAGTGATGCGTCAGGCACGGCAGGAACGGGGCGGAATGGTGGGCTGTCAGCCGCAATCTGCACGCGAGCTCAACCTCGTTCGATATGCCGAGGCCCAAGTGAAGGTTGACATGGCAAGCAAGCTGGAGGCTCTGCTCCATGGCGATTGAAGTAGTAAAGGGGCCGGGACGCCCCAAAAGCCCGAACCCTGAGAAATCAGCCGCGGCCCGCCAGAAGCGGTACCGTGATCGCTGCGCCAAGCTGGGTATTGTTGAGCTGCGGGGCATTCGAGTATCAGAGACCGAGCGAGAGGTTATTGATGCCCTGGCGAAGGCGAAGGGGTTTGATTCAAGGGTGGAGCTGGTGGTCAGCACGTTGATGGAAGAGGCCGCCAGCCTTGGCATTCACATTGTTAAAAATCACGTAATAAAAACAGGGGAGGGTGTTAGGAAGTGAGTGATCTATCGCGTTTATTCTCCCTCGATGCGGAGGAGTGGCTGGCGTCCCTACCGGACGGCTCAGCAGATTGCATAATCATCGACCCCCCTTACGAGTCACTGGAAAAGCACCGCAAGCGCGGCACGACAACCCGCCTGGCTCACAGCAAGAGCTCCAGCAACGACTGGTTCAAGATTATCCCGAACGCGAGGTTTGAGGCGCTATTCGCCCAGCTGTATCGGGTACTGAAAAAAAACCGCCACCTGTACCTGATGTGTGACCAGGAAACGATGTTTGTGGCCAAGCCGCTGCTCGAGGCCGCCGGATTCAAGTTCTGGAAGCCCATTGTGTGGGACAAGTTAGCCATGGGGATGGGGTACCACTACCGCGCCCGTTGCGAGTACGTCCTGTTCTGCGAGAAGGGGTACCGCAAGCTCAACGATCTGGGTATCCCTGATGTGCTCAACTTCGAGGCGGTAGACCAAGAGGACTGCTACGACCTGATCCCGGCTAAGCGTATTCGGTTCGGGTACCCCACGGAGAAGCCGGTCGGCCTGATTAAGACCCTGCTATCCCAGAGCACCCAGCCCGGGGAGCTCATTATCGACCCCTGCTTTGGCTCTGGCTCCAGCTTGATTGCCGCTGACGAGCTCGGTCTGGAGTGGATGGGTAACGACCTGTCCCCAGCCGCTCACGAATACTTCCATAAACGCCGCCTGGAGGCCGCCAATGTTTCAGCTTGATGAATTGACCCGTTACCAGAGCCACAAGACCGTTGCCGCCAAGCCTATGAGCCGTGGGGAGTACAACGAGCGCCGCGGCTGGTCGCTGCCTGCCAATGAAGATCCCGCCGATCCCGGCTATCTGGTGGTCTACAACATCGGTGAGTCACGCCAGCACGTAAGCTGGTCGCCCAAGGATGTGTTCGAGGAAGGCAATCGCAAAGCCGACACCTGGCACGACCGCCTTGTTATCGAGCTGATTGAGCTGGAGGGGCGGCTTTCCTCCCTGGTCACCTTCTTGAATATGGAGGATAAGCCCTGCACTGATCAGGAGGTCGCCGCCCTGGCTGGCCAAGCCCGGATGATGCTCCACCTTGCCGATGCACTGCGCGAGCGTAGCGGCCGACCTGAGCTCCTGCCGGTTCGCCCCGATAACATCCAGTCTTTTGATGACCGGAAATCAACTGACCTCCATGCGTGGGTGGGTGGTGGGGCACTGCACCTTTCAATCGGTGCTGAATCGCTGGCCAAAGCCGCCAAGGAGCAACTGGATTACCTTGATGGGCTGACCATTAGCGACACAAGCCTCTTTGCTTCAACCGTGGCGGGCATTGTTTGCAGCAAGCAAGGGGTGGTGCGCGGGATGATCAGTGAGGCCGCCCATGAAGCCCTCGATCGCGGTATTGGGGGCATCGAATATGACGATTGAGTGCCCGAGCTGCCACGGTAAGGGAAAAGTGGACGGGTTCGCCAATGGCGGCCCCGACATATCGCTCCACTACTACGGCTCGCTGCCCTGCTTCCGCTGTAAATCAACCGGCCGTGTGCCTAAAGCCATGCCCGACTGGATGGCTGGTGGTCGCCGCTTGCGTTTGTACCGTGCAGCCAACAACATAACCCTCCGCCAGATGGCTAAAGCCATGGGTCTGACCATTGCAGAGGTCAGCGCCATGGACAACGGCCGAAGCGACCCCACTCCCGCCCTATCCCGATACAACATTCCCGATTCAATGCCTGATGTGGTGCTCTCAGTAGCGACCCTACAGGCCGCAATGACCAATGGTGTGATAGATGAATAACGTTCAACTCAAGCTGATTACCTTCAACTCAGTCCGTTATGCCCGAGATGTGCCAGCTGCCCAGTTCGCCGTTATTGAGGATGGAGTGGAGGTTGATCGCCTATGGATGGATGCTGACGACATTCAGGCGAACGCTGACGCTGTTAACCAGAGCTTTGATGAGCTCTCCAAGGGGATGGCCCGCTATGGCCGTGTACTGCAGAGGAGCAAGGGGGAGCAATGAGCGCCAAGGAGTGCAGCCAGTGTGAGACTGGCAATTCATGCGAGGAGCACGGTCTCCTTGTTGTGCTGAATGCGGTACGGGATTACCGAGACCGTGTATCTGTCGGCGTATCACCAGCTGCGGCCGGTGAGCGTGTTGATGAGCTCTTGCATATGTCCTCTGTCGTCTATGGCCGTGGGGCTGCTGCTGGTGGCATGTGGGATACAGTTGCCGTTGTGATACTGGCGCTGCTCCTGGTTGTTTGCCTGATGGCCGGTGTGGCCATTGGGTACTGTGTGCTGCCTGATATTGTCGGGCCCTGGTCAAAGATGCTGGAGGTATTGAAGTGGTAGTAGGGGCGGTAAATCGGGCTTCACGGTTCGTAGTGGTGATTGACCTGGAAACACTGAGCATTAGCCCGGGTGCGGCTATCGGTACCGTTGGCGCTGCGCTGGTGGATGTGCTGACAGGGGAGATCCTTTCCGAGTTCTACGAGCGGGCCGATCTGAAAGGGCAAGATAGCCGCCTGCGGGATAGTACCACCATGGCCTTTTGGGCAGAGCAGAAGCTAGTGAACCGGCTTGCATGGGATGAAGTGTTCAGCACAGAGATTTCACGCCGACCGCTGGCATGTGTGCTGCAGACCTTCTGCAACTGGATGATGGCCATTCAGGAGACCTATGGCGAGGTAGAGGTCATGGGGAACGGCCCAGAGTTCGATAACGTCATCATGGTGGATGCGCTGAAATGGTGTGGGCTGGATGATCCGTGGCACTTCCGCTTCAATCAATCGCTGCGCACGGTGGTGTGGCTGGCGCGACTGCTGCTCAAGATTGACCCGCGCAATATCCCGCTGGTGCCGGGGGAGGTGCAACATCACGCTCTGCACGATGCCAGGCGAGAGGCCAAGGGGCTATATCGTGGCGTGAACGCCTTTTCTGAGCGGCTGGCTGGTGGGGATTCTGTGCTGTTAGCGTGACAGGAGAGATGGAAAGAGAAAGCGGCCCGTAGGCCGCTTTTTTGTTAGTCGAGGGTACCAAGACTGTCTGGGATAGGGCGCCGAGTGCCTGGGGCGGGGCGCTTGGTCGGCGCATCCTCTTGTGGATGCTCGCCGCTGGTGGGCTGTGCGGTGCTCTGAGCGCTTGCCGTCTCTGTGGGTGTCAGCGTAACGGGAACGTCCTCAGGCTCGCTCTCTGGCTTGCTGGTGGGCTCTGCTGGCTTGCTTGCGCCTGCAATCTCAACCGGCTGGTGGGTGTGACCAAGGAACACGGCCAGTTCGGCCACCAGCATACTGCGGCGCTGTGTCGGGCTGGCTGCGGCCCACTTCTCGTTATCGCAGGCGGTGACCACTAGCTCCAGCAGGCCGCTCTCCTTGAGAAGAGTCCCGCCACATACAGCTTGGCTAAGGACGGCCGCCTTCCCGCTGTCGGTCTCTTGGTAGAGGGCGGAAAACCGCCCTGCTGCACCCTTTCTGGCGCTATCTACCTCGAATTTGGCGTAGGTTTTTTTCATTCAGTCAGTGCCTCTGCTGCGCGAGCCAGGATGGATGCGCGCCGTTTCTCAATGAGCAAGTGGACACCGCGGCAGATGGCCTTCTCGGGTTCAGCCGGAATGTCCACAACATATGGCCATGCCTTGGCGTGCTCGCGCAGCAAGTGAGCTCCCCCGCCCACGAAAACGACCCGGG
>NZ_JAPDCN010000018.1:0-95160 GCF_027706185.1 Aeromonas sp. Y318-3 | reverse complement strand
CCTTTGGTGAGCGCGTGACTGACCGTGGAGAAATGGCCCAAGCGTTGTCAGGCTTTATGGCTCGCGCAGCCGAGAAGTTGCGGGCCGAGGGGATGTGTTGCCAACGGGTGCACCTGTTCGTGCGAACCAGCCCCTTTGACGAACGAGCTCCTTACTACAGTGAGCAGGCTGGCGTCCGACTGGTCTGCCCTAGCGATGATACCCGGTTGCTGCTGCAGCAAGTGAACGTGCTGCTACCGCAGATTTGGCGCGACGGTTACCGCTATCAGAAGGGGGGCGTCATGCTGAGTGAGTTCACCCCCAAGGGGCAACAACAGGCAGATCTGTTTGCCCCGTCCTCCGCTCAATCGGACCCGCTGATGGCAGTGATGGACCAGATCAAAGCCAAGGGATTGGGGCGAGTAGGCTTTGCCAGCCAAGGTACGGGGTCGCCTGAGTGGATGATGCGACAAGAGCTCCTGAGCCCCTGTTACACCACCCGCTGGGAGGACCTGCCGGTGGCCAGGTAAGTGGATACAGTAATGTGCCTACCGTTTGCTAGATGTGGTACCCCACGTGGTACCCCAATACGAGGTTTTAGGATGATTTCTCAAGATCGACAAGTCGCGGCAGCAGAGCTTAAAGAAGGTGCAACCGCAACCCGATTTGCTATCAGCTCTAAACATGGTAACGGGTTTGCATATTCCGGCCGATCATGAACACCGATTCTGGTTCAACGTGAACACCATTTCCGGACCAACGTGAACGCTCATTCCGGTTCAACCTGAACACTTTGCACCTCCTTTCCGGAAACAGTGTTCAACATCCCGGAATCACTGTTCACATTCACCAGAATCATCCTTAACGCATTGATTTAACAACCTTTGATACGCTCTCCCTTTTGCCAGGGAAGAGCCTATGTCTGCCAAGAGGATTGCAATGCGTAAAATTCGTGAAGTGCTGCGACTGCGGCTGGAAGCTGACCTCTCTGTTCGCCAGATAAGTTGCTGCACCAAGGTCAGCGTTGGCTCCATCCAGAAACTCCTCAAAAGTGCCCAGACGCTCGGCCTGACCTGGCCTTTACCTATCGAGCTTGATGATGGCCAACTGGCGGCCCTGTTCTATCCGCAGGCCGATACCACCATCTCGGCCCGCCATGTTGTACCGGATTGGCCCTCTGTCCATCAGGAGCTCAAGCGCAAGGGGGTCTCCAAACAGCTGCTCTGGGAGGAGTACACCCAGCGCTATCCCAATAGCTGTTACAGCTACTCCCAGTTCTGTGACCGTTACAAGTCCTGGTGTCAGTTGCAAAAGCGCTCCATGCGCCAGATCCATAAGGCGGGGGAAAAGCTCTTTATCGACTACTGCGGGCCCACGGTGCCCATCGTCTCGCCGACTACGGGTGAGGTCCGTCAGGCCCAGATCTTTGTCGCCGTGCTCGGTGCGTCCAACTACACCTTTGCCGAGGCCACCTGGTCCCAGTCACTGCCGGACTGGCTGCAAAGCCATGTCCGTGCCTTTGAGTTTTTCGGTGGTACACCGGCACTACTGATCCCCGACAACCTCAAGAGCGGTGTCAGCAAGGCTTGCCGATACGATCCCGAGCTCAACCCCAGCTACCAGCAGTTGGCCGAGCATTATCAGGTGGCGGTGATGCCAGCTCGTCCTTACAAGCCCAAGGACAAAGCCAAGGCCGAGGTGGGTGTGCAGATCGTCGAGCGCTGGATCCTGGCCCGTCTACGCCATCAGACCTTCTTCTCGCTTGCCGAGCTCAACCAGTGCATCCGGGCTTTGTTAAATGAGCTCAACGAGCGCCCGTTCAAGCAACTGCCCGGTAACCGACGCGAGGCGTTTGAGCAGTTGGACCGCCCGGCACTGGGGTCACTACCGGTGCATCCCTATCGCTATGTCGCCATCAAAACGGTCAAGGTCAACATCGACTATCACGTCAGCTATGAGCAGCACCATTACTCGGTGCCGCACCAGTATGTGGGTCAGCAACTGGAGCTCCATGCGGGCGATACCCTGCTTCAGGTTTATCACCAGCAACAGCTGGTCGCGAGCCATCCGCGTAAAACCATCCCGGGAATGAGCACACTCCCTGAGCACATGCCGGAACGTCACAGCAAGCAGCAACGCTGGACGCCAGGGCGTCTTAAGCAGTGGGCTGCCGACATCGGACCGGGCACCTTGTGCTGGGTTAGCGAACGGCTGGCAGAGAAAGCCCATGCCGAGCAGGCATACCGACTCTGCCTGGGACTGCTGAGTCTTAGCCGGGAGTATCCGCCATCACGAGTCGAAGCCTGTTGCCAGCTGGCCAACCGGGAAGGACTGGTGCGGCTCAAGCTGCTCAAGCCGGTGCTGACCAGTGGCCGCGACCAACTGCCCGCAAGTCCGCTCAGTTATCCAGAACTGCCGCAAGAGCACGAGAACATCCGCGGCCCCCAGAGCTTCCACTAGAGAGGATACGTCCCATGACCCAACAAACGCTGACCCGCTTGAGACACCTGAAACTGACTGGCATGGCGGATGCCGTGCAACAACAACTGGAACAGGCAAGTACCTACGAAGGGCTGCCCTTCATCGAGCGGCTAAGCCTGCTGGTCGAACACGAACAACTGAGCCGGGAGCAGCGTAAACAAGCTCGGCTGGTCAAGCAGGCGAGGCTCAAACTCCAGGCCACGGTGCAAGAGGTGGACTACCAGTCTGCACGCAACCTGGAGCGGTCACAGGTGGCAAACCTGGCCCAAGGAGAGTGGCTGCGCCGGGGCCAGAACCTGCTCATTACCGGCCCCTGTGGCTGCGGAAAAACCTACCTAGCCTGTGCGCTGGGCTACCAAGCCTGTCAGCAGGGGCACAGCACTCGTTACTACCGGCTGCCGCGTCTGCTACTTGAGCTGAGCCAGGCCAAGGTAGATGGCAGTTACGCCAGACTGCTGGGTCAACTGGCAAGGATAGAGCTGCTGATCCTGGATGACTGTGGACTGGAAGCGGTGAATGCCGAGCAGCGCAACGCCCTGCTGGAGATCATGGATGATCGGTACGGGAAATACTCGACGGTCGTGGTCAGTCAGCTGCCAACGGAAGAGTGGTACGCGAGCTTGGGGGACAACACTCTGGCAGATGCGATCCTGGACCGGCTGATGCACAACGCTCACCGGCTGTCACTGAAGGGAGAATCGATGAGAAAGAGGAGAAGTGAGTTGACCCAATCTGAACACTCGAGTTAGAAACGGGGTGACGTGAGCGCGTTAAGGATCAGGGTGTTCACGTTGGCCGGAATGGCTGTTCAACTTCGCCGGAATACGCAGAATGTGAAGAACTCGCTGCGGGGCAGTTGTCATAAGCTCGGAGCGAAGCATTTACCAAGGCATCTTGCGGAATACTGCTTCCGGTTTAATCATCGTTTTGACCTCAAGAGCATGTTGGTTGAATTGGGGCATGCAGTCATGGCAAGCCCTCCGATGCCATATCGGCTCTTGAAGCTGGCTGAGGGTCATGGGTAATCAGGAACCGAAATTGTCCGTCGCGTAGAACAACTCTTTGCCTATGCCGATACCATCGAGCAGCAGGCCAAGACGGCCAAAGCGCGGGTCGATAACCTGACCCAGGCCATTCTGGCCAAGGCATTTCGTGGCGAGCTGACCGCCGACTGGCGCGCAGCCAACCCGGACCTGATCAGTGGCGACAATAGCGCCGCCGCCCTGTTGGCTCGCATTCAAGCCGAGCGGGCCACTGCCAAGCCGCGCAAACGGGCAACCAAAACATCCGCGACGTAGGTTCGATTAGCGAAGCGTAATCGGACGCACGAGAAACCGCCGCCCTGCTGGCCCGCATTCAGACCGAGCGGGCCACCGCCAGCGGCAAAAAAGGTAAGTGTGGGCCCCGCAAGCCTCGCGCAACGGCCTGACCCGCTCGTATGATGTGCAGTCAGCGGCAACATTCGACGGGTTGTAAGCCAAGTGCAGGCGAGATAAGGTCGTGTTGGCAGCAAAATTAGGAATAGAGCATGGAAATCAAACAACTCACCCTCGAAAATCTGGGGCGTTTTGAGCGTCTTGCCATCGAGTTTGCCCCCACGGAGCGGGCAAACTCGAATGTGACCGTGCTGATTGGCAACAATGGTGCAGGCAAAACCTCGGTACTCAAATCGTTGGCGACCTCACTCAGCTGGTTTGTTGCCCGTTTGCGCAGCGACAAAGGCAGCGGCAGCCCCATCCCGGAAGAGGTCATCCTCAATGGCGCCAATACCGCGGTGGTCTCTCTTCAACTACACGATCAGCTGAAGGAATACATCTGGTCTCTCACCAAAACTCGCGCCGGTCGCAAGAGCAACGAGCAATCCATATTGACCGACGCTAGCAAACTAGCCGATGAGTATCGAGCACGATTGACAGAGCAGGAAAATGTCAGCTTACCCCTGATCGCCTTCTACCCAGTCGAGCGGGTGGTGCTGGATATTCCGCTAAAGATCAAAGAGAAACATTCATTTCGCCAACTCGATGGTTATGACAATTCGCTGAGTCAAGGAGTCGATTTTCGTCGTTTCTTTGAGTGGTTTCGCGAGCGGGAAGATAGCGAAAACGAGTCGGTAATCCCTACTGAAGTTCTTAATGAACTTCAAGATTTACTCGGTCCTGATCTTTGGCAAAAGTTGCAACAGACACAGGCATCAGCCAGAGATCGTCAGTTGACGGCGGTGCGCACAGCTATTGCCAACTTTATGCCCGGATTTAAAAATCTGAAGGTCCGCCGTAAGCCGCGTCTGCATATGTCCATCGACAAGGAGGGTCAGACCCTCAATGTGTTGCAACTGTCGCAAGGGGAGAAATCCCTGATGGCACTGGTGGGCGATATTGCCCGCCGCCTCGCAATGATGAATCCGGAGCTGGAAAATCCGCTGCACGGCGATGGGGTGGTGCTGATCGACGAGGTGGACATGCACCTGCATCCCCAGTGGGCACGTACTATCATCCAGCGGCTCACTGATACCTTCCCCAACTGTCAGTTTGTGCTGACCACCCACTCCCCCCTGGTGATCAGCGATTGCAAGGATGTACTGGTCTATTCGCTCGATAATGGCGAGTTGACTGAAGTGCCATCCCAATATGGTCAGGATGCCAACTCGGTGCTGCTGGAGGTGATGGATACCGCTATTCGCAATGAGCGGGTGGCGAGCCGACTGAATGACTTACTCGATTTAATTCAAGATCGGCAATTTGATAAGGCCAATGCCCTGCTGGCCGCGCTAAGAGCCGAGCTGCCAGCCAACAACCTGGAGCTGACCAAGGCTAGCCTGCTGCTGCGCAAAGAGGAGCTGCGCCGTGCGCAAGATTTATAAGGGACAAGAACCTGCAAGTCTGGCGGCATTCAAACGTCAAAATCCTCATGCTCGATATCACGACCTACCCAACGATGAAGAGGGTCAGGCAATTCGCCAGCAGATCCGGGAGGCTTGCACTACTGAGCAATTCCATCTCTGCGCCTACTGTTGCCAAGCCATCAGCGGCACCAGTGAAGACACCATGAACGAGCATGTTGAGGCTAGGGATCTCGCCCCTAAGCGCACCATGGATTTCAGCAATCTGGTAGCCAGTTGCAAAACACCGAAACAGTGCGATGCCGCCCATGGCTCGCAGCCTCTGCCGTTGACCCCGCTGATGCCTGAGTGCGAAACCGAGTTGCGCTTTAAATGGAGTGGTCGGGTTGAGGGGTTGACGGAAAGAGCCAAAGAGGCGATCCGGGTACTCAATCTGGGTGATACGGAGCAAAGCAACAAGGTGCTGGTTGCCAAGCGCAAACAGCTGGTGGATAGCCTGATTTGGACCCACTATGGCGATGATCAGCAGGCACTGGCGCTGGAAGATGATGCACAATTGCTGACAATGCTGATCGAAGATCTGAGCCAGCCCAAACAAGGCAAGCTGGAGCCCTTCGCACCTGTACTGGTGAACATACTGCGCAGTCAGCTCTAGCGATTGCGTGCCTGCCCGGGTGACTCGGGAGCCACAACCTCGGTACACCTCGTGCGCTTTTCTCCGGCAGCAGACCGCGAGGATAGGCGCATCTCCTCCCCTCTGATAATCTGCCGTGGCCACGGTAGCCAACTATCCCGTTTTCATTTGGAGTTTTCATGTCACTGACCAAGAGTAAAACCTCGGCCAAGCGAAAAAAAGCCGAGCCGCGCCACGAGAGTCCGGCCCTTGCCTATTTTCATCGCCAGTGGCAGGCCATCGAAAAGCTGCAGGCCAAGCTGGCCAAACAGGAGCAAGAGGGGGCGGATATCTATCAGCGCTTTGTCAGCGACATTGAGCCTCTGGAGCGTGAGCAGTGTGGGCTGATTTTTCAGCTTTGCCAGCGGCTGGCCGGTTTCACCGCCCGCAAAAGTTTTACCCAGTGGCAGCGCGAGATGCTCCATGGCTGGATTGATGAATTGATGGGGTATCTTGAATCCAACCCGTTTCGGGGGGAGCTGGATCTGGAGTCACTCTATATGGCGGTGCAAGCGGGCAGCGTCAGCCAGCTCGATGATGATCAGCTCGAGGCGAGCTGCGATTTTATCACTGACATGCTGCAAGAGGCGTTTGGCGAGAGCCCCGATGATATCGAGCTGCTGCGCGAGATGGTCAGAAATCCCGAGAAGCTGCGCGACTATATGCAAGCCCAGGCCCAAAAACAGGGCGGTGATGAGCATGAGTGGGACGACGACGCGCCGGACTGTGGCGATGACCCCTTTGCCAATGACGAGGCTTTCGCACGTTGGCAGGATCATCATGACATGGCCGATCCGGATGAGGTTGCCAGGGTTGAGCAACTGCTCGATAACTCAAGCCTTAAGCAGCTCTATCGCAAGCTGGCTATGACGCTGCACCCGGATCGGGAGCAAGACCCGGTCAAGCGTGAAGAGAAGAGCCGCCTGATGGGCGAGCTCAGCCATGCGTGGGAAACGCGGGATATGTTTACTCTGTTGCACCTGGCTCACACCCATCTGCCCGAGGCAGACAAGCTGCTGAGTGAAGAGAATCTGGTGGCCATCAATCCGGCGCTCTGGCAGAAAAAACGTGAGCTCGAGATCTGCTTTTATAGTGGCCCGGAGGGAGTGCAAGGGGTTATCTTGCACAAGTTTAAACAGCGCTCGAAGAAGAAGACCGATCTCGCGTTCGAGGAGCATCAGCACTATCTACAGCGGGATATCAAGCAGTTGCATGGACAACTGGCGACCATCACCACCCTTGCAACCCTCAAACCCTATCTGGCCGAGCGCTGGGACGCACGTCAGCACGCCATCTGGGATGAAGAGCCGGACTTTGATGAGATCTTCTTTCGATAACACTTTTTTCGAAAACACATTTTTTGAAAACACCTATTTCGAAAACAAGAGAGAGCCAATGGCTCTCTCTTGTTTTGGGTAGCTTGAAGGATGTCGTTGCAATGAGACATCCAGATGAGTGCTATCGAGGCGCTGGACAGCCAAGGGCGCATGGAACACCAGCACAAGCTGACTGACCGAGTGAAAGGTGTTAGCGCCTTATTTATTCTCGGCCTGATACTGCACACCGCTCGCCGACATGGTAATGGCCGGTAGCTTTTGACGAACCGCCTCCCAAAAGCTGCTCTTGCGTTTGTGCTGCTGATAAAGCTGATTCAGATACTCCTGTGGCGAACAGAGAGGTCTCTCTCCATCCTCTTGTTCTACCTTTAAGGCCGCCTGATAATCCAGGCTCTTTTTCAGATCCGAGGCTGCCCCCGTGTAGTAGGTGCTCTTGCCCTGATTAACGACATTGGCCACCAATTGACGACGTAGCCGCACTGCCACCACGATAAATCCCTGCTGATAGAGGCGGCTCGACCAGGTTCGTACGGTTGAACCAGCAAGGAGTGAGAGATCCTCCTGCAAGTCTGCATCTGTACATTGCTCAAGCCGTTGTGCCAGTTGTGGCCATGCATCAACCTCCTCCAACAGCAACAAGACCTCGCGTAGCCCCCATGATTCGGCAATGGCAACAAACTGGCCTAATGCTACTTCTCTAGGCTCATCTCCACTTTGGCAATAACTCGCAAAAAACGAGTTTGCCCGTGTGCTAGCAAACGCGCGTAATGCCTGAGCATGAGCGTCAGCTCGGCGTCCCTCTTCCAGATAGGCCCGGATCAACACTTGATGCCACAGGTTCAATTGGCGGTGGCGCTGCAACAGAGCCGAGTCCATTGCCTCTAATACCGCGATGGCTTGATCGGCGCGTAATTCGTCGGTCAGCAGTCTGGCATAGTCAATCTGCTGACGGGGGTGGCTAAAGAGACCAGCCTGTTGCACCGAGTCAAAGAATGCAATATCACGCAACTCAAAGCTCAACCCCAACGCCTCTGGCAATAGACCTGCCGCCGCATAGTTATCGCGCAAGGCTCGCATCACTGGGGAGCCGAGCACATCACGGTAATCAAACAGGCAAGTAATGCTGATCGATGGATCAATGTCTGACAATCCGTCACGTAATCGACGAGCCAGCACCTCTGGGGGGACAGACTCTCGTTGAGCAGCGATCGCCATCAACCACTGTTCGACCAGCGCAAGATGGTAGTCCTCCCAGCTGCCACTGGATGTATCCATCTTTTCATACAAGGCTCTGGCATTCGCCAGCAACTCGAGGGCGAAGAGTTCTCCCTCCCTTGGAGAGGCGACGATCCCCTTGGCCAGCAACGGAATAAACTGATTTTGCAAGGTATCGAAGAAGGCATCCACCTCCTTATAATCCCAGGAAGGGGGGCGACGAGTGAGCTTGCTATACTCTTTTTTTGCCAATGCCAATAAGGCATCCTCAGCAGTAAGGTACTGGTTAATCAGGTGCTTTTTTGCGAGGGGAAGATGCGTTGCCAGGTCAAGCACGATAGCCAACAGCTCGGCTTGGCTTTTGCTTTCCAGTTTACTCAATTGCGCTTTGGTTAATATTCGTGCCATCAGCTGAACTACCCATTATCAGGTCTATCTAATCGAACATTGTGCCTGAGACCGATATAGATGCCTATCCATTGGAGCGACATCCCCCGGATGACAGAGACCATAAAGAACACATGGTTAAGAAACCATGTCTACGTCGCTGGAGGCGCTCAGCAATGAACACCTGCAAGAGCAAGCCACCAAGGCCCGATTTGCTGCTCGTATCCTTCATGCCCACTTTCTGGCACAACGTAGCGAACACCAGTGGTGGTACCCATCAAGATTGGCCGCAACGAGCCGTGTCCCTTTGGCTGCGGCTAGAAGTACAAGCAGTGCTGTTTGCACTGACCAACAACATAGATAGCAAGAGAGGGCCATTGGCCCTCTCTTGCATTAGGCAACATGGGGAGGATAGGTACAGTTATGTGGTCAACGCTGTTCATCAGGCTAGTCCGAGTTGAGTCGTCGACAATGATAACTAGTCTTGTAGGTGTGGGTTCAAATGTGGGTTCAAAACGAAAAAGGCACTATCAATAAAATGATGGTGCCTTTATTTTCAATAGCTTAGCTGTTATGGCTTAGTTCATGCCGTAACGCTTGAGCTTCTTGCGCAGGGTGCCACGGTTGATACCCATCATCACGGCAGCGCGAGTCTGGTTACCACGGGTGTACTGCATGATCACGTCCAGCATCGGCGCTTCGACTTCGGAGAGAACCATATCGTACAGATCAATCACTTCCTGACCGTTCAACTGGGCCAGGTAGTTACGCAGGGCCTGTTGCACAGAGTCACGCAGGGGGCGCTGGGTCGGCTCGGCAGCGTGATTGTGAGTAGTTGTTACCAATGCATCAGAAGTCAGGGTTTGTTCGAACATATTCGGTCGGCTCTTTAGTTATCTTGTTAACCTAATCCATCGAAATACGCTTCGAGTGCCTCAAGTTGCGCATCTGCGCAATCCAGGGCATTGAAGTGCTTACGGAATTCTCGGCCCGTCTCTTCTTCATCCAGATACCAGCCCACGTGTTTACGGGCTATGCGCGCTCCCAGATATGCACCATAAAACCGGTGCAGGTTGGTTACATGCTCGTTCATCAGGGTGCGAACCTCTTCCCTCTCGGGAGGCGGCAGCTTGGTGCCCGTCTCAAGAAAATGACGGATTTCCCGGAAAATCCAGGGTCGTCCTTGCGCAGCTCGGCCGATCATCACGGCGTCAACGCCGGTATAGTCGAGGACATACCGGGCTTTCTCCGGGCTGTTGATGTCACCATTGGCGACAACAGGAATCGATACGGCCTGCTTAATCGCCCTGATCGTGTCGTACTCCGCTTCGCCCTTGTAGAGGCAGGCACGGGTACGACCATGCACGGCAAGGGCCGCGATACCGCAATCTTCGGCGATTCGGGCGATCTCCACGCCATTGCGGTTATCCGGATCCCATCCTGTGCGGATCTTCAAGGTGACAGGCACCTCCACTGCATCCACCACGGCCTGGCAAATTGCTTTGACCTGATCGGGGGCACGCAGCAGGGCAGAACCTGCCAACTTCTTATTCACTTTTTTTGCCGGACATCCCATGTTGATGTCGACGATCTGTGCGCCCTGCTCCACGTTGTAGCGGGCAGCAAACGCCATCATCTCGGGGTCGGCTCCGGCAATCTGGACCGATCGCAATCCGCCTTCTGCAGAGTGATCCATTCTCATCCGGGTTTTCTGGGTATCCCAGACATCCGGGTTGGCCAGCAGCATCTCGGAAACGGCCATGCCAGCCCCCAATCGCAAACAAAGTTCACGGAATGGTCGGTCAGTTACACCGGCCATGGGAGCCACAATCAAGGGAGTTTCAAGCGTGTGGGGACCTATCTGCATTCCACGGTTACCATCGGCTTAGGGCGGCGTATATTACGCATTTTTTAGGCAGGAGAAAAGGTTAGTATTTGAGCGTCAGCCATTTTTTTCTGAAAAAAACGTCGCGCCAAGGCTTGCAAATTCTGGAGTTATTGAAAAACGGCCAGATTGCCGGAGACTGATCGCTGTACCATTCGGGTCGGACGCCTGCATAATTGTCAGTCCACTTGCAGGCCCGCTTTGCGTTATGATAGCGGGCTTAAGTCGAGCAAATGCTCCAAACATTTATGCAACAAAAGCGGATTGGGGATCTATGACGTCAAGGTTCATTAAATCACTCTGGCCGTGTCTGCTGGGGGTCGTGCTGGGGTCGGCGCAGGCGCAAACCATCAGTTTCGGCGAAGCCTGGACCCGGGTCATCCAGCAGGATGAAGGGCTGGCTGCCGAGCAGGCCGGGGTCGATCGGGCCAAGCAGCTGCGCGAGGCGGCCAAGGATATGTATCTGCCCAAGGTGGATCTGGGGGCCAGCTATACCCATCTTGATCAGCCGATTGAACTTGATGCCCTCGATCTCAATCCGCTGGCCAAGCAGAAAGATCTGATCCTGGCACTCGGCAGCCTGTTCGGGGTCGGGGCCAACGCATTTGTCACCCCCCTGACCAAACAGAATGTGGTGACCAGCTCGGTCAAGATGCTCTGGCCGCTGTTTGCCGGTGGTCGCATCGATGCGGCGCAGGATATCCGCCAGGCGCAGGTAAGCGAGGCGCAGCAACTGCTGGTGCTCAAGCAGCAATCCACCTTCGAGAGCCTCTCCCAGACCTATTTCGGCGTGGTGCTGGCTGCTCAGGTGGTGCAGACCAAACAGGAGATCGAAGAGGGGCTGGCCCACCATCTGGATCACGCCAGGAAGCTCGAAGCACAGGGGCAGATAGCCAGGGTGGAGCGTCTCTCCGCCCAGTCGGCCTATGACAGAGCGCGCATCGATACCCAGAAGGCGCGCCGCAGCCTCGAGATCGCCGAGCTGGCCCTCGGCCGCATGCTGAAGTTGCCAAATGCCCAGCCGGGCAGCGGCCTGTTCGTCAACAAGGATCTGCCGCGCCTTGAGGGGTTGGTGAGCCAGACCCTGGAGGTGCACCCCGGTCTCAAGCTGCTCACTGCCAAGAAGGAGCAGGCCAAGGGGCTGATCCGGGTCGAGCAGGGCAAATATGCCCCCGAGGTGTTCCTGTTCGGCAACTACAACCTCTATGAAGATGATTCGCTCGCCTCCAAGACAGCGCCGGACTGGCTGGTAGGGGTGGGTGTCAGCATGCCGCTGGTGAGCCGCGATGGCCGCTCCGAGACGGTACAGGCCGCCAAGAGCGCCGAGTTGCAGGTCAATCTGCTGCAGGCCAAGACCCGTCAGGATCTGGAGTTGCTGGTAGAGAAGACCTGGCGCGAAGCGGCGCAGGGGCTAGAGGAGTATCAATCCCTCTCTTCCACCCAGGCGTTGGCAGAGGAGAACGTGCTACTGCGGGACAAGGCCTTCGGTCAGGGACTCTCTACCTCCCTTGATGTGGTGGATGCCCAGAACCAGCTGGCGGGGGTCAAGACCCAGCGCGCGGCGGCGGCCTATCAATATGTGGTGTCGCTGGCCCGCCTGCTGGCGCTCTCCGGCCAGATGAACAGTTTCAATCAATATCAGCATGGTCAGGTGATCGAGGTGAACTCATGATCCCGGTCCTGTCTGTTCCTTTTTTCATGTCTTTTCCGACCGTCAAGGGTCGCCCGTTTGTCGAGGTGAAGTGATGAGCCATCCCCCCATCAAAAAGAAGATGAGCCAGGGTAAACCGCTGTTGTTGCCATTGGCGCTGGTGATCCTGGTGGTGTGGCTCGGCTGGCGCTTCTGGCTGGCCTATCAGCCGGAGCCGGTGCACCTGCAAGGGCAGATTGAAGCGCAGCAGTACTCGGTCTCCTCCAAGGTGCCGGGTCGTATCGACGAAGTGTTGGTGAAAAAGGGCGATCAGCTGACCAAGGATCAGCTGGTCTTTACCCTGGCGAGCCCCGAGATCGAAGCCAAGCTGAGCCAGGCCAAGGCCGGTGAGGCAGCTGCGGGGGCGCTGGCGCAAGAGGCAGAAAAAGGGGCCCGAGCCCAACAGATCGCTGCCGCCAAGGATCAGTGGCAAAAAGCCAAGGCTGCCGCCCAACTGCGTGGCAAGACCTATGAGCGGGTCGCCAGCCTGCACCGCGACGGTGTAATGCCGCTGCAAAAACGCGACGAGGCCTGGACTGCCTGGCAAGCCGCCCGCTACAGCGAAGGGATGGCGTGGCAGCAGTACCAGATGGCGTTGGAAGGGGCGCGGGAAGAGACCAAGATCGCCGCTCGCGAGAAGGCCAAGATGGCGGCGGGTTCTGTTGCCGAGGTTGAGGCCTATCTGGCCGATACCCGCATCGTCAGCCCCCACTCAGGCGAGGTAAGCCAAGTGCTGCTGCGCAGCGGCGAGCTGGCGCCGCAAGGCTTCCCGGTGGTGACTTTGCTCGACATGAGCGATGCCTGGGCCCAGTTCCACGTGCGCGAAGATCTGCTGCCCCGCTTCCCGGTCGGTACCGAGTTCGATGCCCGCATCCCGGGCCTTGGCGACCAGATGATGCGCTTCAAGGTGACCCATGTGGCCGTGATGGGGGATTTCGCCACCTGGCGTGCTACCGATACCCGTCAGGGCTTCGACATGAAGAGCTTCCTGGTAGAGGCTCGCCCGCTGCAACCGGTTGAGGGGCTGCGGGTTGGCATGAGTGTGCTGGTTGAACTCTGATGGGACGTGAATTTCGGCTGCTGTGGCAGGATCCGTTCAGCCGTGCCCTGATGAGCTGGGTGCCGCTGCTGCTGATGGGGATCCTCTGCTGGATCTTCTCGGCAGGGCTGGCCCGCGACCTCAAGGTAGGGCTGGTGGATCTCGACCACAGCGTGTTGTCGCGCCAGCTCGCTTTCTCGCTGGATGGCTCGGCCGGGCTCAAGGTGGCGCAACAGTTTGATTCCATCGATGCCGGTGCCCGAGCCCTGCGCGGTGGCGACATCTATGCGCTGGTGGTGATCCCCAACCATCTGGAGCGGGATGCCCGTCAGGGCACCCAGCCGCAGGTGACGGTGTTCAACAACGGCCAGTTCATCCTGATCGCCAAGCTGGTCAACTCGGCGCTGGCGCAGGTGGTCGGGACTCTCAATGGTCAGGTGGGCGTGCTGGAGGCGATGGCTGATGGCAAGGCACTGCCCGGCGCACTCGGGCAGTCGGTGCCTATCAGCAGTCAGGTGACGGCGCTCTATAACCTCAACTCCAGCTACGCCCAGTTTCTGTTGAGTGCCATTTTGCCTGCGGTGTGGCAGATCCTGGTGGTGCTGTTCGGCCTCAATGCGCTGGCCCGTACCGATCGGCTGGGGCTGGACTGGACTACTCGCGGTGTCTGGTTTGGTCTCTGGCGCACCCTGCTGCCCCACATGCTGATTGGCTGGGGGTGGGGAATTGTCTGGACACTGCTGCTGTTCAAGGGCTTCTCTTACCCCATGCACGGCAGCTGGCTGGTGCTGGTGGTGGGTCTGGGGCTCGCCTCGGCGGCCTGCGTCACCATGGGGGCCTTTTTCTACGGCATCATTCGGGATCCGGCGCGCGCCCTGTCGCTGGCGGGGGCTTACACTGCGCCCGGTTTCGCCTTTATGGGGGTCACCTTTCCGGTGAGCGCCATGGGGGATTTCGCCCGCTTCTGGCGCAGCCTGTTGCCGGTCTCTCACTATGTGGAGCTGCAGATTGGCCAAAGCAACTATGGTTTGCCCCTCGCATCGGCGTTGCCGCAACTGGGGGCTCTGCTGCTGTTCCTGCTCCCCCTGCTGCTGGTGGTACGCCGTTACAAGCAGCAGGCCGAGCTGGCCCGTCAATCAGCCGCAGTGGCGATCGCCGATAAGGAGCCTGAGTGATGCTGGGATTTGTCGATCTGTTGCGCCTAGAGCTGCGCACCCTGCTGGCGGATCGCGCCATCATGCTCACCCTGTTTGGCGGGGTTATCTTCTACTCGTTTCTCTATCCCCAGCCCTATCTGCATCAGCTGCCGCGGGAAGAGGCAGTAGTGGTGGTCAACGACGATGGCAGTCAGCTGTCCCGTCAGCTGGAGTTTATGGCCGATGCCACGCCGCAGGTAAAGCTGGTGGCGCGAGCCAATTCGCTGGCCGAGGCGCGTCAGTTGATGATGGCTGGGGAGGCGAGCGGCATCCTGCATATCCCCAGCCACTTCTATCGGGATCTGATGCTGGGCAAGAGCGTCACCCTGAGCTATGCCGGTGATGCCTCCTACTTTCTGGTCTACGGCACCATTGCCGAAGGACTGGCGCAGGCCGGTGGCACTCTCGCCGCGCAGGTGAAGGTGGCGCGGCTGTTGAGCCACGGCGAGGCGCTGCCACAAGCGGCCATGGGCTGGAATGCGGTGGCCCTCAACGTGGTACCGGTGTTCAACCCCACCATGGGCTATGTGAATTACGTGGTGCCGGCGGTGTTCGTGCTGATCCTGCATCAGGTACTGCTGATGGGTGCGGGGATCCTGGGGGCGACCCAGAACCAGCGCAGCTGCCGCGGCGAGCATGGTTACTGGCAAAGCGCGCCGGTGTTGCCACTGCTGCTGGCCAGAACCCTGGTGCTGGCGGGGTTGTTCCTGCTGCCGGTGAGCTACTTCCTCGGCTTCTGCTTCGATCACTACAACATCGCTCGTCATGCTGATCCGCTGGAGCTGTGGCTGTTCGCCCTGCCGTTCCTGCTGGCGACCTGCTGGTTCGGTATTGTGCTGGGGGCGATCTTTACCCGGCGGGATCTGCCGACTCAGGTTGTGCTGGTCTCCTCCCTACCGCTGGTCTTTCTGGCGGGCTTTATCTGGCCGCTCGAGCTGATCCCGGCGCCTCTCAACTGGCTGGCTCAGTGGGTGCCCACTATCCCCGCTATCGAGGGTTTTCTGCGCCTTAACCAGATGGGGGCCGACTTTGCGCAGGTCTCCCGCTACTGGTGGCAGCTGTGGGGTCTGGCGCTGCTCTACGGCGCGCTGGCTTGCCTGTTGCTGCGCTGGCGGCAGCAGTCGTTGCCGGTTGCTCGCCCGTCAGTCGTGCAGAGTGAAACGACCGCCGGTTAAGCGGGATGGTGCAAGCGCCCGTGAGATGGCGTGTGCGGTAAAGTGAAAACGGTCAGCCCTTGGGCTGACCGTTTTGTTATGTGGTGGGGTTAAGCGGTTTTACTGCTGCTTTAGCCACGCTTGAGCGTGGGATCCCCGATGGCGTAGATCTGCTCCACCGCCGTCTCATCCGCCAGCAGACGCAGCCCTTGGGCGGCCACATCGGCGCGGCGCACCAGTCCGTGTACCTCCTTGCCCTGACTCAGCTCGGCACGGCCGGTGGCGTCGCCATCCTGAAGGCCCGCCGGGCGCAGAATGGTCCATGCGAGGGCGCTGGTCTGCAGCCAGCTCTCCGCCAGACTCTTGAGGCGCACCTCGTGACCGAAGGCGGCGCGTGCCCGCTCCGGCAGATACTGCCAGCTGTCGCCACAGCCGAGGGAGGTGACCAGCAGCAGCCGTTTCAGGCCGGCCTGCTCCATGGCATCGATCACATGGCGGTTGCCCTGATAGTCCACCGGCGCGGCCTGACGGAAGCTGCCGAGGGTAGAGACGACCTGTGCATCTTGCCCTGCCCGGACGCATGCCTGCTGCACCGCAGCCGGATCCAGCGCATCCCCCTCGATCACCTCGACTCCCAGCGCACTCAGTTCCATGGCCATCTCGGGGCTGCGCACCAGCGCAACGACCCGGTGACCCTGGCTCAGGGCGTGATGAGTAAAGGCGCGGCCCAGCCCGCGGCTGGCTCCGAAAATCAGTGTGGTTGGCATAGATGAGCTCCCTTGGCAAAAGGGGCTAGCCTAGTGGCTTGTTCGTCTGCTGTAAATGAGAGTTGTTTCTATTTGTGAGCTGGCAGGGAGGAGAGAGTGCGAGCCGCCAGCGACTCGCACTCTTTGAGAGGCATCAGCCGTTGTAGTTGCCGATGCTGGGGCGACGGCTGGGACCGCTCAGGTGGATATCCACCGGATTGAATGCCTTGATCGCTTCATAGCTGAAATCACCGATCGCCTGATGCAGGCTCTGGGGCGTGTGGTTGGTGATGATGATGACGCTCTTTGACAGGTTGCGACGGCGGCGCAGCAGGTGGCCGAGGAAGCTGGACTGGCTCTCCGCCATCTTGGCGCGGTTGGCCGATACCTCATCGATGATCAGCAGATCCACCTCTTCCAGCGCGCGGCGGTACTGGTTGCGCTCGTCCTGATCGGGGATCACGTTGAAAAACAGCCGATCGACGATGGAGGCCCACTGCTGGAAGATCACCGATTTCTGGTGACGGGCGATCAGCTCATGCGCTACCGCTCCCGCCAGGGTCGACTTGCCGGTGCCGTAGTCGCCGTAGATCAGCATGCAGCCGCCACCGCTCTTCTCCCAGTGCTCGAAGCCGCTGATAAAGTAACGGGCTGTTTCGATGGGGTATTGCAGCGCCGGGTCACCGGCATCCATCTTGTCAAATACCCAGTCGGGGTTGAGGTCGGCCTGGGCGATCAGCTTCTGGATCCGCTCCTGGCGGGCTGCCTTCTGCAGCTCGCGCACCTCGGCGTTGGCCTTGGCATCATACTCCTTGCGCAGGGTCTCGTAGTCATACTGGCCGCCACCGGTCTCTTGTTGCAGGCGACGAATGCGCTCCAGCAGGCCACCCACATGGCGACTCAATTCCGGGTCGTGAATACGGTGATCCTGCTTGGCCTTGGCGATCTTCTGGCGCTTGGCTTCGATCTCTTCCAGCTCCTGGCGCAGGGGATCTTGCGGGTCAGTCATGGAATGCTCCTTCTGCTCGATCAGGGATGGGTAGACAAGGGGTTGATTCTGCCTGCAGGCGGGGGCCGCTATCAATCATTATCCGGCTCCTGCTGCGCTGCGGGTTCTTGCGTCTGCTGTTGGGCCAGTCGCTTGGCCTCTTCGATCATCTGCTGTGCCCGTTTGCTGGGGCCCGACTCTGCCGGGGTAGGGGTCACCTGCTGGTAGCCCTGCACCTCCATCGGCTTGCGACGGGTGTAGCGGCGGGTCTTGAGGGCGCGAATAAACTTGAGCATCCATTGATGCTGGGAGTCGAACACCTCGGGTCGCCCCAGCCAGTAGGCGATAAACTCCCCCAGATCCTCTTCGCTATAGCTGGCATCGATCACCCCGCACAGGCGGGCGAGGGCAGGCAGCTCTTCGTCCGGTCGCCACTGCAGGTGCATCTGGAAGGGGCGCTCCGGCAGCGGGCTGCGCAATTTCTGGGTCAGCAGTGGCAATTGGAACAGGCACTGATGGTAGTGCTCACTCTCGGGCTGGGCCTCGACCTGCAGCAGGCCCGCCTCCATCAGTTCATCGAACAGCTCGGTGAGCTGGCGGGCATTGACCTGAAACGAGAAGCCGCTGGGATCACCCGGATCGACCACTGCCAGCGCCCGACCCAGCTCGGGATAGTTGAGCCTTGCCGCCTGATTTTCCAGCACCAGTCGGCGCAGCTGCAGGGTATAGAGACTGCGAGCCGGATGGGACAATCTTGGGTGGGCAAGGGCGCTGTATTCGGCTGGGGTCATGGTCTTCTTCACGAGCTGGAGTGGGGGGCATTATCCCTTATGGCGCCCACTTGCACAATTCGGATGGAGGTCGTAGTCGTGGGGCCTCCCGAGTGAATAGAGCTGCGCGGACGGATGGGGTTCTCTTGATGCCATCGTATGATCGAGGTCTACTTTTGACGCAGGGTTTCCGCGCTGACCGCACTTTTGAGCTAGTCTTAATACCTAAATAACCAATTGACTAATAAGAGCTTTATCAAGATGTCAAAAGCCGGGCTACGGATCCTGGTGGTGGAGGACGAGGTCGTTTTTCGCCACTCGTTAGTGAGTTACCTCGCACGGGACGGGGCAACGGTGTTTCAGGCCGAAGACGGAATCGAGGGTCTGTCGGCCGCTGCTCTCTACCATCCCGATGTGGTGCTCTGCGATCTCAATATGCCCAATATGGATGGCCACGAGGTGATCGCCTGTCTCTCTGCGCGCTATCCCCATATTCCGGTTATCGTCATTTCGGCCCAGAGCACCATGGAGGCGGTCGCCAGCGCCTTGCGTGCCGGTGCGCGGGACTATCTGCTCAAACCCCTCGAGGATTACGCGCTGGTCGAGCGCAGTATCGAACAGTGTCTCAACGGCAGCGTCAACCGGGCGCAGCAGCTGGAGCTGATGGATCACATCGACTATTTCAGTGCCCATGACAAGGCGGCCAGCCGCCTGCTGGCGGGGCTCAAGCCGCCGAGCTTGCAGGAGTGGGGCCCCTGGCAGGTCACGTTCAAGGGGCTGGGGCAGTTGTTTATTCCCGATACCTTCAAGGTGGAAGACAAGCTGCTGGTGCTGGTGATGGAGCTGCCGATCATGGGGACGGATGCGGCATTTTGTGGGGCACTGGTGCGCTCCTTGATGAACGTCCCCTATCGCCAGTTTCAGCAGAACGAGAGCCGGTTGCTGAGCCAGCCGCACCGGTTGCTCGACTACCTCAACCATCAGTTGATGGCGTCCGGGCTTCGCCACTCTTTTGCCATGGCGGCGCTGCTGTTTGATCAGCATGATGGGCTGGTGTTTGCCAACGCAGGGCTCACCTCTCCCCACTGGCTGATGCGCTCCGGCGGCCTACCCCTTGGTCTGATGCGCAGCAGCCACTACGCCCTGCACAAACGCAGCTGGCATGAACCGTTCGCCCTGCAGTTTCGCAGCGACAGCGGCGGCTCGCTGGATGTGCAGGTTCGTCATCACTGATGCCGCCTGATAAACAGGCCAAAACAAACAGGGCGCCGATGGGCGCCCTGTTTGTTGCTTACAATCCTGACCGTTTAGACGGTGGCGGATTGCAGTTTCTTCTCTTGCGCTTGCGGCTCTTTGGCCGGGCCTTCGGCACCGTGCATCCAGTAAACCAGGCGGTTGGCCATGGTCAGCAGGATCAGGGCGCTCAGTACCGCCGCCAGGGCGATGCCACCGAAGATGGCGATCGGACCGGCTTCACCCACGAAGGAGCCGATAAAGCCCGCAGCGTAGTTGGCCAGGGCAACGAAGCCAAACCAGGCGCCCATCATCAGGGAAGCCAGACGCAGCGGAGCCAGTTTGGTCACCATGGAGAGGCCAATCGGGGAGAGGCAGAGCTCGCCCAAGGTGTGGAACAGGTAAGCACCTACCAGCCAGAACATGGAGGTCTTGACGGTGTTGTCACCACCCTGCTGCAGCACGGCACCGACCATGAACAGGAAGCCGATAGCCAGGAACAGCAGACCCATGGCGAATTTCACCGGAGAGTTCGGCTCTTTCTTGCCGAGCTTGATCCAGATGGCCGCCACGACCGGTGCCAGAGTGATAATGAAGAAGGGGTTCAGGGACTGGAACCAGGCAGTCGGCACTTCGAAGCTGCCGATCATGCGGTCGGTATACTCCTGGGTGTAGAGGTTCATCAGACCACCGGCCTGCTCGAAGCCGGCCCAGAAGATGATGGTGAACAGACCCAGTACCAGAATAACCTTGATGCGATCCACTTCCTGCTTGGTCAGCGGTGCTTTCTGCTCGGTAGTACGCAGGGCTGCTGCGCGCTGGGCAGCAGTGACACGACCGATGTCACCCAGGAAACGCTGGGCCATGGTGGCCTGGATCACCAGAGAGAGCAGCATACCGATACCGGCGCCGACGAAGGCTGCTTGCCAGCCGTAGGCCGTAGCGGCAGCACCACAGATCACGCCTGCCAGCAGGGAACCCAGGTTGATACCCATGTAGAAGATGGTGAAAGCACCATCACGGCGGTGATCGCCCTCTTCATAGAGGTCACCCACCATGGTGGAGATGTTCGGTTTGAACAGGCCGTTACCCACGATCAGCAGCGCGAGGCCCGCGTAGAACATGGTGTTGACCATATCCGGGAACATGGCGTGGGGCAGTGCCAGAGTGAACTGACCTGCGGCCATCAGCACGGCACCGATCAGGATGGCGCGACGTTGACCCAGGAAGGTGTCAGCCAGCCAGCCGCCGATCAGCGGAGTGATATAAACCAGACCGGTATAGATACCGTAGAGCTTGAGGGCATCTGCCTGACTCCAGCCCAGACCGCCGTTGGCAGTCAGGTCGGTCAAATAGAGCACCAGCACGGCACGCATGCCGTAATAGGAGAATCTCTCCCACAGTTCGGTACTAAAGAGCAAAAAAAGCCCTTTAGGGTGACCTAAAAAGGTCCCTTTTGACGGGTTATTCATTGGAACTTCCACCTGTGTCTTATATTTTTTTGAGTTTTTTATGCAAGGGCGAGAAACACGCCTCAATCCTTATAGAGCATGTGTGAATAAATTACAACATTATGATTTGCTGAGAGTTTATTTACTCTTGATTGATTTTTTGTTGCAAAAATGAAAAAGGAGCATCATTTGATGCCCCTTAAATACGTCTATAAAAAACAGATTTATCAGCGATTACAACTGCTTGACGAACTGCTTCAGCCAGCCGATGAATTCACCATTCAGCTCGTGATGGCGCACACCATATTCCACATTGGCTTTCATGTAGCCCAGCTTGCTGCCGCAATCGTGGCTCTTGCCCTTCATGAAGTAGGCGTTGACCTGCTCCTGTTCCATCAGCATGGCGATGGCGTCAGTCAGCTGGATCTCGTCACCGGCACCGGCCGGGGTCTTCTCCAGCAGCGGCCAGATATTGGAGGAGAGGACGTAACGACCCACCACCGCCAGATTGGAGGGGGCTTCGTCACGGGGCGGCTTCTCGACAATGGCCTGCATCGGCAGGGACATCCCCTCGCTCAGGGCCTCGCCCTTGATGTCGGCGATGCCATACTTGTCCACTTCGCTCTCGGGCACCGCTTCCACCATGATCTGGCTGATCTGGTTCTCTTCGAACATGTGCACCATCTCGGCCAGGTTGTCCTGCTTGGGGTTGCTGGCAACGTCGTCGATCAGCACATCCGGCAGCAGCACGGCAAACGGGTTGTCACCGATCAGCGGGCGGGCGCACAACACAGCGTGGCCCAGACCTTTGGCCTCACCCTGACGGACGTGCATGATAGTGACGTCTTTCGGGCAGATCTGTTGCACCTCTTCCAGCAGTTGACGCTTGACCCGCTTCTCGAGGGTAGCTTCCAGTTCGAAACTCTTGTCGAAGTGGTTTTCGATGGAGTTCTTGCTCGAGTGGGTGACCAGCACGATCTCTTTGATCCCGGCGGCGATAGCTTCGCGCACTACGTACTGGATCAGCGGTTTGTCGACCACCGGCAACATCTCTTTCGGGATGGCCTTGGTGGCTGGCAGCATACGGGTACCCAGACCGGCTACCGGGAGCACGGCCTTACGAACAACAAGAGGAGTCTTTTTCATGGAAAACTATCCAGCGGGATTAAAGTGCGGCAATCATACCCCAAGAAAAATGGGGCAGCCACAGGCTGCCCCATTTGCAACTGATCCATTCGACTTTATTTGACTATTATCATGTCACGGTTGGCTTCCAGCGTGGCCGGGCCAATGCCATTGACATCCGCCAGCTGATCGACCGAGGTGAACTTTCCCTGTTTTTCCCGATAGTCGACGATGGCTTGTGCCTTCTTGTCACCAATCCCTTTCAGGCTGGTGAGTTCGGCAAGGGTGGCGGTATTGATATTCAGCTTGCCGGACTCCTTGGCAACCGCGGTCGTGGTTGTTTGCTTGGGCGTTGCCTTATCTGCGGCCAGCACAGGTTGGCTGAACAGGGGCAAGCAGGCCAGCAGCATGACAGCAGAGAGCTTCTTCATCAGCATTTCCATTCCTCCATGATGTGGATATTGCCGAGTGGCACATTGATGAATAGCGTATCGAACGGGTCTTTTTCACTGTTATTTCTAACAGGTCAAATCCTCATGCCGATGGCGAAATATTTGCTATAAGCGCTTCGCTATGAATGCCTTCATATATCCAACCTTATGATCTTGAATCTATTTTAGATACATCTTTAAGGTGGCGGGCACGCTTTCCCGCGGCGCTACGCTCGAGACATTTCTGGCACATCACATGGCATTATTCTGTGCAACACTGCGCTGATGGCATGTTTCACTGGTCTTCAAAAGAGAACTAAGAAAAAAGGCTGCTCACCTGGGGTGAGCAGCCTTTGTGATCGGTTTTTTCAGGCTAGAGCTGATTAAGCTTGTTCGTCAGCCTGGGCAGCCTGGATACCGGTCAGGGCGATGGTGTAGACGATGTCGTCAACCAGGGCACCACGGGAGAGGTCGTTGACCGGCTTGCGCATGCCTTGCAGCATCGGGCCGATGGAGACCAGGTCAGCGGAACGCTGCACCGCTTTGTAAGTGGTGTTACCTGTGTTCAGATCCGGGAACACGAACACGGTGGCTTTACCGGCAACCGGTGAGTTCGGTGCCTTGGACTTGGCCACGTTCTCCATGATGGCCGCATCGTACTGCAGGGGGCCGTCGATGATGAGGTCGGGGCGCTTGGCCTTGGCCAGCTCGGTCGCTTCACGCACTTTCTCTACATCGGCACCGGCGCCAGAGGTACCGGTGGAGTAGGAGATCATGGCTACGCGCGGCTCGATGCCGAACGCGGCAGCAGAGTCGGCGGACTGGATGGCGATCTCGGCCAGCTGCTCGGCAGTCGGATCCGGGTTGATCGCGCAGTCACCGTAGACAAGCACCTGGTCAGGCAGCAGCATGAAGAAGATGGAGGAGATCAGGGAAGAGCCCGGAGCTGTCTTGATGATCTGCATCGGCGGACGGATGGTGTTGGCAGTGGTGTGCACCGCGCCGGATACCAGGCCGTCAACTTCATTGCGCTCCAGCATCATGGTACCCAGTACCACGTTGTCTTCCAGCTGCTCGCGGGCAACCACTTCGGTCATGCCCTTGTTCTTGCGCAGCTCGACCAGACGCGGCACATAGCGCTCGCGCACAACGGCCGGATCGATGATCTCGACGCGATCGGTCAGTACCACACCCTGCTGCTCGGCAACACGACGGATCTCTTCCGGGTTACCCAGCAGCACCGGACGGGCAATGCCACGCTCGGCACAGATGGCGGCAGCCTTGATGGTGCGCGGCTCGTCGCCTTCCGGCAGCACGACACGCTTGTTGGCCTGACGGGCCAGCTCGGTCAGCTGATAACGGAATGCCGGCGGGCTCAGACGACGGGAACGGGTAGAGCTGACAGTCAGTGACTCGATCCAGTGCTTGTCGATGTGGCCAGCGACGTAGTCCTGTACCAGCTCGATACGCTCGCGGTCATCTTCCGGAATATCGACGTTGAAGTTCTGCAGGCTGACGGCGGTCTGCCAGGTGTTGGTACCGGTCATCATGATCGGCAGGCCGGTGGCCATGGCCTGTTGGCACAGCGCCATGACCTGCGGCTCCGGATGATAGTTACCGGTCAGTAGCAGGGCGCCCAGCTTGACGCCGTTCATGGCAGAGAGGCAGGCGGAGACGATGACGTCAGAGCGGTCGCCGGAGGTGACCAGCAGGCTGCCCGGACGGAAGTGCTCAACCATGTTGTGGATGGAGCGGGCACAGAAGGTCACGGTCTGCAGGCGGCGGCTGTCCAGCTCGCCTTTGTGCAGGATCTTGGCGGCCAGATGCTTGGCGAGATCCTTGGCGCGCGGGGCGATCAGCTGGGTGTTCCAGGGGATGCAACCCAGGATGCGCAGCGGGCTCTTGCCAAACACTTGCAGCACTTCCAGGTTGTGAGCCGCGTCAGAAGCGTGGTGATGGGCCTCGAACATCTCGGTCAGGTCAGGGCGGGTTACGCCATGCTCGTCAACCGGCGCGCCCACCTTGTTGATCACGCAACCAACGATGCGGGGGTTGTTGACACCACCGAAGTTGGAGCAGGCCAGTTCGATGCGCTCTTTCAGCTTCTGGCTGGAGTCATGGCCCGGGTGGGTTACGAATACCATGTCAGCGTCCAGCGCCTTGGCAACGTCGTAGTTCAGCTTGTTGGCAAAGGGCTGCTTGTCGGTCGGCACCATACCTTCGACAACCAGCACTTCGGCACCACTGGATTTCACGTGCTCTTCGAAGCGGGCAACGATCTCTTCCAGCAGGATATCGGTGTTGCTGGAGCTGATCATGTTCTCGGCGTAGGAGAGGGTGAAGGGCTCGGGCGGATTGATGTTGGCAGCTGCGCGGATAACGGCGGTTGAGCGC
The DNA here is from genome assembly GCF_027706185.1 of Aeromonas sp. Y318-3. Taxonomy (NCBI): domain Bacteria; kingdom Pseudomonadati; phylum Pseudomonadota; class Gammaproteobacteria; order Aeromonadales; family Aeromonadaceae; genus Aeromonas; species Aeromonas sp. Y318-3. Next base: position 70,147 of record NZ_JAPDCN010000018.1, on the reverse strand, counting down.
TCTGCGCCGGTTTCACCCGGACGCGGCTGGGCAACCGGTTTGAAGAAGCTGACATTGACACCGTGACGCTCCATGGCGCGAACAACGCCCAGACTCACGGAAGTTACGCCGACACCAGTGCCGACCGGGATAAGCATAATAGTGCGTGCCACTTTATACCCCTTGTTCATTTTTTGGGATCAGGAAAAGGCCGCCCTGGTGGGCGGCCTCGAGTTACTGCGTCAATTAAGCGCCGACCAGTTCCAGCGCGTCGTGGGCGATAACCCACTCTTCGTTGGTCGGGATAACCAGAGCCTTGGTAGAACCAGCCTTGGTGATCTCGCCACCCTTGCCGAAACGAGCCTTCAGGTTGGCGTCGTGATCAACGTCAAAGCCCAGCAGACCCAGCTTGTTCAGGGTGATTTCACGGATCGGGGCAGAGTTTTCACCGATACCACCGGTGAAAACAACGGCGTCCAGACGACCGTCCATGGCGGCAGCGTAGGCGCCGATGTACTTGGCCAGGCGATAGCAGTAAACGTCCATAGCACGCTTGGCTTCTTCTTTGCTGTCGTAGTTGTCTTCAACGAAACGGCAGTCGGAGGTCACTTCGGTCAGACCCTGCAGGCCGGACTCTTTGGTCAGCATGGTGTTGATATCAGCAACGCTCATGCCCAGCTTGTCGTGCAGGAAGAAGATGATGGCCGGGTCCAGATCGCCGGAGCGGGTACCCATCACCAGGCCTTCCAGCGGGGTCAGACCCATGGAGGTATCAACAGACTTGCCGTTCTTGATAGCGCAGACGGAACCGCCGTTGCCCAAGTGGCAGTTGATGATGTTCAGCTCTTCAACCGGCTTGTTCAGCTGCTTGGCAGCTTCCAGGCTGATGTAGTAGTGGCTGGTGCCGTGAGCGCCGTAGCGACGGATGCCGTTCTCTTTGTAGAGCTTGTACGGCAGAGCGTACAGGAAGGCTTCTTCCGGCATGGTCTGGTGGAACGCGGTATCGAATACGGCCACGTTCTTGTCAGCCAGCGCCGGGAATACGCGGCGAGCTTCACGGATACCGATCAGGTGAGCCGGGTTGTGCAGCGGTGCGTACGGAACAGCGGCTTCGATGCCGGCAATCACGTCTTCGCAGATGACAACGGAAGAGGTGAAGCGCTCGCCGCCGTGAACAACACGGTGACCGATGGCGATCAGGTTCTTGGACAGTTCCGGATTGAGCGGCAGGATCTTGTTGACGATGAAGTCCAGCGCTTCCTGGTGAGCGGCACCCGCGCCCAGATCGGCACTGCCTTTCTCGCCATTCAGTTTCCACTTGATGCGGGCATCGTCGAGGTTGAAGCACTCGGCCAGGCCGGACAGCAGGTCATCACCGGTGGTTGCGTCAATGACGGCAAACTTCAGGGAAGAGCTGCCACAGTTAAGAACAAGAACCAGCTTACTCATGAATAAATCCTATCGCAGATTGGGTTGTGTAGGCGGATGCGTTGGACGCGGTGCGGCCAAAAACTTTCAACTTATCCTTATGAGGGTTGGCAATCTGTTGCTTGCCCCTTGTATAGTGATACAAGACCCGAAATCCAGACGTCCCTGACAGGTCAATAGCAAGAAGCTTTTGACGCAAAAATGGGCGTACAAAGGATAACCCGATTGTTGAAAAATAACAAAGTCATCCTCAACCTTTGTTACTTTGCATCAAATTTTGTCGAGGTTTTGCCGTTAGTACGTTCAAAAAGCGCTCGGAGGTAGTATGAGCATGAACATTTTTGGAACTAAGTTACAGCAAGGCCGCCATTATATGACGCTTTGGCCGCGCCGTCCCGAGCTCAATTCGATGTTTCCTGAAAATCGGGTGATCAAGGCAACCGAGTTTGCTCTGAAGGTGATCCCCGCGCTGGCGGTGCTGAGCGTGATGCTGCAGTTCCAGTTTGGCGAGCTGCACTACTGGCCCTCCGTTATTACCTCCGTGCTGTTTCTGCTCAGTTTGCCGCTGCAGGGTTACTACTGGCTCGGCCAGCGTGCCGACACCCGTTTACCCCCGTCGCTGGCGAGCTGGTATCGGGAGATCAACGGCAAGATGAACGAGCAGGGTGGCCGTCGTCAGCTGGTGTCTCAGCCGCGCTATGAAGAGCTGGCCGATACCCTCAAGGCCGCCTTCCAGCAGCTCGATAAATCCTTTCTCTACGAATAATCCGTTTCAGATGCAAAAAGGCGCCAGTGGCGCCTTTTTTGTTGCGGTCGGTGTGCGGATCACGCTGCCAGTACCTTGCGGATCTCCTGGATGGAGAGCTTGTACTGACGAGGGCACTGACGCCATACAGTCAGCATCCGCTGGTATTTGTCGCGCATGGCGATGTCGCTGGAGAGCTCGTCGCACGGGCACTTGAGCTCGGGAAAGCGCTTGTCCACCTCCAGCAGGAAACAGACGTAGTCGGCCAGCTCACGCTCCTGGCTGCGGCTGTAGCCGTTGAACTCCAGCCGACTGGCATTGATCTCGCCCTGATCGGCGGCATCCAGATTACCCCATGAGATGGCCAGTGCGTGGTGCAGCTCAAGGGTGTCGATCACCTCCTGGCAGGTCGCCAGATCCAGATGGCCGAAGCTCTTCTCCAGCTCAAGGATCTGCAGGCAGTAGCCGCGCTCGATGATGGTGCTGGCGCGCTGGTAGACGTCCGCTTTCTCCGGGTTGAGTTTCGCCAGAATTTCGTACTGGTTGCTCAGGATCAAACGCTCAGTGTTGCTCATGTTCATGGGATATCTCGCTGGAAGATGAATCTGGGGCCACGTTAACCCATATATAAAATGAATTTTTTGATCTGGGCGGGGGAGTTGGTGAGAAAAATCCGCTGGCAAGGGGCGGCTGAGCAGACGAAAAAGGCCTGCATGGCAGGCCTTTCAATGACGCGGGGGAGGGTTACCCCTTGAGGAAATCCAGTACCACCTGATGGTGATCGCTGGTTTTGAACTTGTCGAAGTGGTGGGCAATCTTGCCCTCTTCATCGATCAGGAAGCTCTGACGGTGAATGCCGTCATACTCCTTGCCCATGAACTTCTTCGGGCCCCAGACGCCAAAGGCATCGGCGACGGCGTGGTCTTCATCGGCCAGCAGGGTGAAGTTGAGCTGGTCCCGCTCTTCGAACTTTTTCAGCCGTTTGGCCGGATCCGGGCTGATGCCAAGTACCACCACATTGAGGGCGGCCAGCTCGGCGTTCACATCGCGCAGGCTGCAGGCCTGGGTGGTGCAGCCGGGGGTCATCGCCTTGGGGTAGAAATAGACCAGCACCTTCTTGCCGCGCAGGCCAGCGAGGCTGACCTGATTGCCATTCTGGTCGGGCAGGGAGAAATCGGGGGCGGGGCTGCCAGCGTGTAGTGGTTGCATGGGGTCTCCTCGGGTAAAACGCCCTCAGGCGTGTTTGCGATTGACGATAAACTCGAACGATTCGGCACCCAGTTGACGACAGAATTCGGCGAAGGCGGTTTGCGAACCTTCCACTTCACCCTCTCTGGCCAGATTGAGCTGAAAACTGATCTTCAGCAGGTTGAACGGCTGCTGCTCCAGAGTCATGGATTGCATCGCCTGAATGTTCCAGCCATGTTCGCTGAAGAACTGGGTGCACTGGCTTACGATGCCGGGCTCGTCGCGGATCAACAGGTCGGCACTGGCGCGGACGTCATACTGCAGGGACTGGTGGCGTTCGGTGCGTTTCATCATGGTGATGAGATCCCACTCCTGGCTACGCAGGGGCAGGCTGATTTCGAGTTGCATCATGCTGTTCCAGTCGCCCGAGAGCAGCATGATAAAGGTAAATTCATTGCCGAAGATGCCAAGGCGGCTGTCCACAATGTTGCAACCACAGCCACTGACGTGGCGGGTCACTTCATTGACGATGCCAGGCCTGTCCGTGCCGATGGCCGTTACGACCAGGTAGTGAGTCATAAATCTTCTCTCGTCCGTTATTTCGTTGCGAAAGCCGCGCTGGCAAACCAACCCTCCGGCCCTGATGACCACTCCCTGAGGGACGTTGCCGACTTTCGTCCATTGCTTTTTGTTCCGGATGGTATCACGGCTTGCCCCCTCTCTCCCTTGTTTTTCAAAGGGGTCAGCTTTACCATTACGCCCCTGAAAATCGGGAGAAAAGTCCATGTTACGCGGTAGTATTGTTGCGCTCGTTACCCCCATGCTGGCTTCAGGTGAAGTCGATTGGGCCAGTCTGGCCAAACTGGTCGACTATCATGTCAGCGCCGGGACCAGCGCCATTGTTGCGGTGGGTACCACGGGGGAATCGGTGACCCTGAGCGAGCAGGAGCATATCGCCGTCGTTGAAAAGACCGTTGAGTATGCCGCCGGACGCATTCCCGTCATCGCCGGTTGCGGCTCCAACAATACCGCCCACGCCATTGAATTGGCAAAGCGCCTGGCCAAAACCGGCGTGGTGGCGGGTCTCTCGGTGACACCTTACTACAACAAGCCCACTCAGGAAGGTCTCTATCGCCACTATTGTGCGATCGCCGAGGCTAGTGGTCTGCCCCAAATTCTTTATAATGTGCCCGGTCGCACCTGTTGCGATCTCAAACCGGAGACCGTGGCCCGTCTGGCCAAGGTTCCCGGCATTATCGGTTTGAAAGAGGCAACCGGCGATTTGAGCCGCACCCCGCTGCTGCGCGAGCTGTGCGGGCCGGAGTTTGCTCTCTACAGTGGCGACGATGCCACTGGTTGTGATTTTATGCTGCAAGGTGGCGATGGCGTGATTTCGGTCACCACCAATATTGCAGCGGCCCAGATGGCCGACATGTGTCGTGCTGCGCTGGCCGGTGATGCCGGGCAGGCGCATGACATCAACAATCTCTTGATGCCGTTGCACAAGACTCTGTTCTGCGAACCGAGTCCCACCCCGGTGAAATGGGCCTGTGCCCAACTGGGGTTGATTGCAACAGCCACCTTGCGCCTGCCGCTGGTTGACCTCACCCCCGAGGGCGAACAGCTGATGGCGCGAGCACTGACCACAGCGGAGTTGATGGCGAGTGTTTAAATCTAATGGAAAGGGAAATAGAGCCCGTCTGGTGCTGAGCGTTGCGACTGTGGCCGTATTGGCCGGTTGCAGCACCCCCCAGGATCGCAAAATGGCCAACCGCGACTTCGGTTATGAAGATGCCCGCCTCGAGGGCCGCGCGTTCTTGATCCCCGCAGGATTGAGTGCCCCCACCTTCAACAGCCAGTACGATATCCCGCCGCTTCCCGAGAGCAGCCGTGAAGGTGCCCTCGGCGCCCAGGTCGATGTGCGCCCGCCCGCTCAACTGCTGACCGTGGTACCGGGCAGTCAGGTGGTGCAGACCGCAACCGAACCGACCGTTGCCTTCTATGCCCTGAGCACCAGCCAGAGCGTGGAGCGCGATACCTGGTCGTTCCTGATGAACTTCCTGGCCAAATACAAGGTCACCACCGAGAAGCTGGATCAGCAGGATGGTGTATTGCAGACCGGCTGGTTTGACAACACAGTCGCCCTCGATGGTTGGGGTGAAGATGACGAGGACTTCAAAATCCGTCAGCGTTACCAGTTCACCGTGCGCAACGACGCCCAGCGCCACGCCGTCAACATGTCGGTCCGGGTGCTGGATCACGAAGAGACCATCGATGGCGAGACCAGCAACAAGCTGACCTCTGCCGATGCCCAGCGCTATGCCGCGCGAGTGCTGAACCAGTTCTCGCTCTATTACGACAGCCAGCTGAAAGCCCGCGAGCAGCACAAGTCCAACGATGGCATGGGTCTGCAACTGGGTCTGGACAACAACGAGCTGAGCGCCTGGATTGCCGAAGGTTCCTTTGATCAGGTGTGGCGTCGTCTCAACCAGGTACTGCCTGCTTACGGTTTCACCATCAAGGATACCCAGCAGTCACTGGGCTGGATCGACGTCGAGTACGAAGAGCCGGGTGCCGAGTTCTGGAAGGCGAAAGGGAGCGAGCCGTTCAAACTGGAGGAGGAGAAATACCGCTTCCAGCTTGGCGAAATGGCGGGAGGCAAGACCTCCATCACCCTGTTCGACAAGGACAAGAAGCCGGTATCGTCCGGGATTATCTCCCAGATGTATATCAGCCTGTCCGAGGCGTTCGCCAAGGGGCTGGCCGATCAGGCAGCAGCAAAAGCAGAATAAATACAGGGGCCTTGTGCCCCTGTTTTGTTATCAAAATCCCCCTGAAAACGCGGGGATTCCGAGCGGTTTTCGATGATGCGAGCCCCCTTGCCAGCCCGTTGCAAACAGAGCACGCAGGTGAGGAACTCGCGATGTTTACCCCCCACAAACAGGAAGTGTTATTAGCCATGAGTCTTGCAGATCAAGTATTGGCGGTGAATGACGATTTGCCGATCCGTACCGATAAACCTGTCCATTCCGGCAAAGTGCGCAGCGTCTACTGGTTGACCCCCGAAGACAGTGCCCGGCTCATAAAAGAGAAAGGCTATGATGTGCCGGCCGATGCGCCCCTCGCCCTCATGGTGATCAGCGATCGCATCTCGGCCTTCGATTGCATCTGGCAAGGTGTGGATGGCCTGAACGGCGTGCCGGGCAAAGGGGCGGCGCTCAACGCCATCTCCAGCCACTGGTTCAAGCTGTTCAAGGAGAAGGGACTGGCCGACAGCCACATTCTGGATATTCCGCACCCCTTCGTCTGGATTGTGCAAAAAGCCCGTCCGGTGATGATCGAGGCGATTGCCCGCCAATACATCACCGGCTCCATGTGGCGTGCCTACAAGGATGGCGAGCGCGAGTTCTGCGGCATCACCCTGCCGGAAGGGCTGAACAAGGATCAGAAACTGCCGGAAATTCTCATCACTCCGTCCACCAAGGGCGTGCTGAAAGGGCTGGATGGCGTGCCGGAAGCCGATGACGTCAACGTCTCCCGTGCCGATATCGAGCGCCATTATAAGGGCTTTAACTTCAGCAAACCGGCCGACATCGACCGCTACGAAGTGCTGCTCAAAGAGGGCTTCAACGTCATCAGCGACGCGCTGGCCGGGCTGGATCAGATCTTCGTCGATACCAAGTTCGAGTTTGGTTACGTCCACGATGCGGCGGGCAACGAGAAGCTGATCTACATGGATGAAGTGGGCACCCCCGACAGCTCCCGTATCTGGGATGGCGCGGCCCTGCGCGACGGTCAGATCGTCGAGAAGTCGAAAGAGGGTTTCCGTCAGTGGCTGCTCAACCACTTCCCGGATCCGGACATCCTGCTCAACAAGAACCGCATGCCGGAACGTTTCGCCCTGGCCCGCGACAACAAGCTGCCGACCGAAGTGATGATGGATATCTCCAACACCTACGTCGGGATCGCCGAGAAGATCATCGGCCACAAGCTGGCGCGTTCTGCCAATCCCAAGCAGGAGATCATCGAGGTGCTGCGCGATCAGTACGGTCTGATCGACTAAGGGTTGCTCTCTTTTTTGTCGACCAGAAACAAACGTTTGCTGTTGGCGACGTAGATAGGCCGATAAACAGACGGGCCCCATTGCGGGGCCCGTTTTTATTGCTGGTCTGGCGGCAAGCGAGCTGCGCTCAGCCGTTCACTCTGAACACCTGACCGGTCTGGATGCCCAACACCGACTTCTTGTAGGCCTGCGCTACCTTGGCGGCAGGCACCGGCACGAACCCCGGGAAGAAGTCAGCGTATTTGTCCATCGACTCCGCCAGCACGGTGGGGCTCACCACGTTGATGCGAAGGCCTCTGGGCAGCTCGCAGGCGGCCGCTTTCACAAAGTGATCGATGGCGCCGTTGACTGTGCTGGCGCTCACGCCCCAGTTGATCGGCTCTTCGCTCAGGATGCCGCTGATCAGGGTGATGGAACCTTTGTCGCTCAGGTGGGGGATAGCGGCACGGGTCAGGTTGATCTGGCCCATCAGCTTGCTCTCCAGTCCCACCTGCCACTGCTCGTCGGTCATCTCGGTCAGGCCGTTGAAGGCCACGCTGCCGCTGGCCACCACCAATGCATCAAACTGGCCTACTTGGGCAAACAGCGCCTTGATGGAGGCGGGATCGCGCATATCGACCGTGGCATCACCACGGCTGTGGCCGACCCGGATCACCTGATGATCTTTGGCAAGCAGTTCACTGACCGCGGAGCCGACGGTGCCGGAGGCACCCACAATCACAATTTTCATCTGCATCACTCCTGGTTGGGATGTGTTGATTCTAGCGCAACAGAAAATGCGAAAAAGCGCGTAAAATAAACCCATTGTTTCCATATTGGAGCTAATGATGGATATCGCCCATCTGGCCAGCTTTTACGAAGTGGTGCTGCGCGGCAGTTTCTCGGCTGCTGCCGATACGCTGGGGGTCAGCAAGGGGATGCTGAGCCGCCATGTCAGCGCGCTGGAGACCTCCCTCAATGCACAACTGTTGCAGCGCACCACCCGCCGCCTCAGTCTGACCGAGGCGGGCAAGACCCTCTATCAGCAGGCGGGGGAGATCTTCGCGCTGGCTCGGCAGGCGGAGCAGGATATTCAGGCTCTGACCGAAGAGGATTGCGGACGACTGCGCTTTACCTGCCCGGTCAGCACCGGCGATCGCATGGTGAGCGAACTGCTGACCAGCTTTGCCGCGCTCTGCCCGGGAGTGGAGGTGGAACTCAATTTCACCAACCAGATGGTCGACATGAGTCAGGGAGAAAACGACATCGCCCTGCGCGCCATGAGCGAGGTGCCGGACAATCTGGTGGCCCTGCCGCTGGGGCGGCTCAAGGATGTGGTGGTGGCCAGCCCCGCGCTGGTGGCGCGAGAGGGGTATCCTGCCACTCCCTATGAGCTGAGCGGGCGCAGCTGCCTGTTGCAGGGGCACAATCCGGCCTGGGAGCAGTGGCACTTTATCCGTGAGGGGGAGGAGGCCCACATTCTGGTGCAGGGCAAGGTGCGAGCCAACCACTACAGCACAGTGTTGCAACTGGCGCGCGCCGGTATGGGCTATGCCAAGTGCCCGCTGATGCTGGTGGAATCGCTGCTGACGGCGGGAGAGCTGGTGACCGTGCTCGACGAGTGGCAGAGCGGGCTGCATCAGCTCCATGTACTGCATGCCCAGCAGCGGCGGGTGCCGCGCAAGATCCGGCTGTTCAAGCAGGTGCTGGCCCAGTGGTTTGCCGAGCGGCCCCACTACCTGTTCTGAGCGGCGTTATTTTTCTGTCATCTTCGGCTGCTACCCTGCGCCCATAATCGGCATCAGGAAGATCAGCGGGAATGAAGAGCAATAGAGGGTTGACCGGGTTTGTGCTGCTCTGTGCAGTGTTGGGGGCCGGCAGTGTACAGGCCATGGTGGAAGTGAAGGTGCCGGAGAATTTCCGCATCCTCGCGGTGAGCAACGGCACCTTGCAGGATGAGCAGCATGCCACCCTGGCGGATGGCGAACAGCAACTGCTGGTGCGTTTCGAGGGGGTGATCCCCAGCCGCAGCAGCAGCGAGAATGATCGGCAGGTACGCTCCGAGCCGCAGGTGGTGCGCTATCAGGGCAGCAATCAGCATTTGCAGCTGACGGCCAGCGTACCGGGAGACGAGCGGGGGATGCAGGCGTATGCCAAGGCTCCTGTGGTGACGTTGCAGGAGAATGGCCGCGCGCTTGCCATCCAGCAGGATGCGCTGGTGACCAGCGGCATGCTGCTCGGGGTGGATTGGAACGGCAAACTGGCTGAATACAACCGCAGAGGCGGCAAGGCAGCGCTGACGGCGGGAGCAATATCCGCACAGCCAACTGCCACGATCGCCAGCGGGGCGAAACCCGTTGTGGTTGCCAGCGAGCTGGAAGGGCAGTTGCAGCAGCTGTTCCTCAAGGCAGACCCGGCCCTGCGCAAGCGCTTTATCGGTTGGGCCGTGCCGCAGCTTTAAGTTTGTCGCCCGTTGCAGTAACGTGGACACTCCTTTTTCAGGCGCTCTGTTCATCGTACTCAACGAGGTTTTCATGTTTGAATTGCATTCACGCCTGCAGGCAGATACCCGGTGGCTCGGGGATCTGCCCCTCTGCCGTGTCTTGCTGTCCAAAGACAGCCAGTATCCCTGGCTGATCCTGGTACCGCGAGTAGCCAACCTGCGGGAAATTCACCATCTGGCGCCGGAGCAGCAGCAACAGCTGATTCAGGAGTCCTGCGCTGTCGCCAACCTGATGGAACAGGCCCTCAGCCCGGACAAGATCAACATCGGAGCGCTCGGCAATCTGGTGCCGCAACTCCATCTTCACCATGTCGCCCGCTTTGCGACGGATCGCGCCTGGCCCGGCCCCATATGGGGCGCTCATCCGGTCGTGCCTTATGAGCCACAAGTTTTGGCCCTGCAGGCCGATATATGGCGTGCCCGGCTCGCCAAGCTGAGTGGTTTCATCCCTGTGGCTGCTGATAACGGAGTCAACTGAGAGGCGTGTCGCTATTTCAGTCTCCAGGCCGCGCCATCTGTTAGAGTTATGGTATAGATAAGCCCATTTTCGATGTTCAGGAAGGTCCCATGATAGTGACAAGATCCGATGACGATGCCGTATTGACCACAGAGGATGTGCTGCTCAGCCTGTGCAACTCGGTGACGGACGTTTTGAGTGCCGCGACCATGAGTCAGGTGCGGTTTTCCGGCATGGTGCAGCGGATCAGCAAGACCTGCCTCAAGCCGGATATCGGCTGCTTCGTGCTGTTCGATGGCGGTTTTTCCGGTCTGGTGGTGATCAACTTCTCCGCTGCCGCCGCCATGGAGCTGTACGAGAGCTATATGCTGAGCATGGGGCTCTCCAAGGAGGATCTCGCCATCTCCCACACCTCTGACGAGGTGAGCAACGTGATGGGCGAGCTGATGAACCAGATCGTCGGCAGCTTTACCGTCAAGGTGGGCCGGGATCTGCAGACCCACATCACCCAGAACCAGCCGAAGATGCTGGCCCTCAACAAGCAGGTGATGCTGAGCGTCGATACCAATCTCGACAGCCCGGAGTCCCGCCGCGTCACCTTCTTCACCGCCCGCAACAACATCTTCTATCTGGAGCTGGCGATGGACAAAACCGAGTTCATCCGCATCCACAATGAGGGGATGGAGCATGAAGAGCTGGATCCCGATGCGCTGATCGCCCAGGCCAAGCAGGATGCCGCCAAGCCGGCTCAGGCTGCGGTCCCGGTCGCCAACGATCACGACGATCTGCTCGACTCTCTGGGTATTTGAGGCAAATGCCGGATAGCAACAAGGCCACCTTCGGGTGGCCTTGTTGTATCGGTGCGAACAACCGTTGTTAGAAGTTGTAGAGCAGGCCGGTGTTCAACATCACGGATTCAGAATCGTAGAAGTTGATGTCGGAATCGGACTTGGCGTAGCCAGCGGTAAAGGTTGCCGAGAGCGGCGCGATACCAAACAAGCGGTGCCAGAAGAAGGTGCCGGTCAGGGCAAACTCGTCGGAGTCGGCGTTTTGGCCAAAGATCGGGTTGGCCTCATCATATTTTGTCTGGCCCAGATAGGCGTTGCTGACGAAAGACCACTGGGAAGCGCGCATGCCGTAGGTCAACTGGAGGCCGTTGCTCTTGTAGCTCTGGGCGCTGCCATCCAGATCGGCTTGGCGGTAGATAAAGGCTGGCTCCAGCATCTGACCGGGTGCCAGCTGCCATTTGTAGGAGAGGTCGAGGGCGTGGATCTTGCCGTTTCGATCCAGCTTGGTTGCATAGTTTGTCTGGTTATCCTTATCGTATTGCTGGCCGCTGCGCTCCTCATCCACCTCGATATTGCGGGTGGTCAGGCTGCCATTGAAGTTGCTACCCCAGATGCTGTCCCAGGCGAAGCGAACCCCTTTTGACTTGATATCGGTCGACTGGCGATCAACGCCTACAGCGAAGGGATCGCTCCACTGCTCGGTCGGCATGGCATTAAAGACCACGGAGCCAGCTACGATGCCCTTGTCGCTCATCTCCTGACGGATACCGAGCTGCTGGGTGAAGTCGAAACGGATGGCATCCTGGATCAGGTTACCGAGGAAGACCTGGGTGCGGGTATCGGCAAAGGTGTAGCGGATATCGGCGTTGAGCAGCGGGGCAACGGCAGAGCTGCTCTCGGCACTGCCCAGTCCGCTCAGGCGGCGGTTTTCATCATCACCACTATAAAAATTCGATTCGTAATTGATGACACTGACCCCGCCAAGCAGGAAACCGGACCAGCCAGACTCCTTGGGAATTTCACCCAAATCAGCATAAGCACTATTTGCGACCAGCAGGCCCAGGCCCAGCAAGGTGGTGTTGCGCATCGGATAACTCCTAAATTAAATGGTGGTGAATTTTTTCGGCCGGTGAGTATAAAGAAAAAACCTTAATGGCAACTGACTCAATATTGCCAATTATCCTAACCCACTCATTTCATTCGGCGAATCGTTAATTAATTGTGCGAGATTAAGAAGAGTTCACTCGGTTGTGCTGGTATTCTGTACCGCGAATATCGGGGGAAAACAATAAGATGAAACAGATTAAATCCTGGGCGCAATATTATGTCGATCTGATGACCAAGCTGGGACTGGTGCGCTTCAGCATGTTCCTGGCGGCGGGCATTATCGTGCTGGCGGTCGCCATCCAGATGGGGGTGACCCTGTTCCTGCGCGGCAATATCGATGTGATCGACTTCGTTCGCTCGGTCTTCTTTGGCCTGCTGGTGACCCCCTGGGCGGTCTATTTTCTCTCCATCGTGGTGGATCAGCTGGAGGATTCCCGTCAACGACTGAGCCGGATGGTGCGCAAGCTGCAAGATATGCGCGAGCGGGATCTGGAGCTCAATACCCAGCTGCAGGAGAACATCAGTCGCCTCAACGCCCAGATTGCCGAGACCAACCGAGCCGAGAGCCTGCGTCTGCAGGCTATCGAGGATCTCGAGAACGAGGTGTTCCAGCGAGAGAAAGCCCAGCTTCATCTGGGGGAGCGTACTGCCCTGCTGCGCTCCTTTATCGACTGCTCCCCCGATCTGGTCTACTACCGCAACGAGGATGAGCAGTTTTCCGGTTGCAACCGCGCCATGGAGGAGCTGACTGGCAAGGTGGAGGCCGAGCTGATCGGTCTGACCCCGTTCGATGTCTACAAGCAGGAGATTGCCAACAAGGTGGTGGAGACCGACAAGCAGGTCTTTGCCAGCAACGAGCCGCTCACCTACGAGCAGTGGCTGGAGTATCCCGATGGCCGCAAGGCTTACTTCGAGTTGCGCAAGGTGCCCTTCTTCGACCGCTTCGGCAAGCGACTCGGGCTGCTCGGTTTTGGCCGTGACATCACCGAGCGCAAGCAGTACCAGGACAAGCTGGAGAAGGCGAGCCGCGACAAGACCACCTTCATCTCGACCATCAGTCACGAGCTGCGTACTCCGCTCAACGGCATCGTGGGCTTAAGCCGGATGCTGATGGACACCCCCCTCGATCCCAAGCAGCATCAGCAGCTCAAGACCATTCACCTGAGTGCGGTGACCCTTGGCAATATTTTCAACGATATCATCGATTTGGACAAACTGGATCGCCGTCGCCTCGAAATTGCGCCGACCCGTATCGACCTGCCCGCCTTCCTCGACGAGCTGGAGACCCTGTCGCGCATTCAGGCGGAGCAGAAGGGGCTCTATCTCCATTTCGATCGCGATGGCGACATGCCGCAATTTGTGATGGCTGACGGTACCCGCCTGCGTCAGGTGCTGTGGAATCTGGTGGGCAACGCGGTCAAGTTTACCGATGAGGGGGGAGTCACCGTGCGTTGTCTCTCCCATTCCGCCGATGAGCCGGGCAAGCTGGCCCTGCACTTCGAGGTGGAGGATACCGGCATCGGCATCCCGCGCGCCCAGCAGGAGAAGATCTTCGCCATGTACTATCAGGTGCAGGGCAAGAAGCACGCCACCGGCACCGGCATTGGCCTCGCGGTCTCCCGTCAGCTGGTGCAGGCGATGGGCGGCCAGCTCTATGTGGACAGCGATCCGGGCGAAGGTTCCTGCTTTACCGCCGAGCTGGAGGTAGCTTGCGCCGAGCCTGTGTTGCCAGAGCAGGAGGAGGAGATGCCCTCCCTCGATATCCTGCTGGTGGAGGATGTGGAGCTTAACGTGACGGTGGCCTGCGCCCTGCTGGGCAAGCTGGGTCATCAGGTGCAGGTGGCACGGGACGGCACCCAGGCGTTGGCGATGGCCAACCCGGATGATTTCGACCTCATTTTGCTCGATATCCAGCTGCCGGACATGACCGGCTTCGATGTGGCGAAAACCCTGCTGGAGCGTTATGGCGACAGCCTGCCACCCATGGTGGCGCTCACCGCCAACTCCACCGGCGATCGCCAGTACTACCGGGATCACGGCATGCAGGATGTCATTAACAAGCCGCTTGGCTCCAAAGCGGTGCGGGAGGTGATTGGTCACCTGTTTGCCGATCTGGCCGAGGATGAAGCGGACGAGCAGGCTGATGCGGGTAATCAGGATGCCCTGCTGGATATCCCCTTCCTCACCGATTACGCCGATACCGTGGGAAAGCAGGTGCTGCTCTCCAGCGTTGATCTGTTCGAGAAGATGATGCCGGACTACATGGCAGTGCTCGACTCCAATATGATCGCCCGGGATCAAGCGGGGGTGGTGGAAGAGGCACACAAGATAAAAGGGGCGGCAGGCTCCATTGGCCTGCGTCGACTGCAGCAGACGGCCCAGCTGATCCAGAGCCCGGATCACCCCGCCTGGTGGGAAAACGTGGAAGACTGGATTGAGACGCTGCGCCGCGAATATCCCGGCGATATCGCCCGTCTGCGGCGCTGGTTGCTGTCTTGAGGCTGGAGGTTGTCTTGAGTCTGATGGAAGCTGCTGGCAAGGAGCTGCGAGATGTATAGCCGTTTGATTACCCCTGCGCGCATCCACCCTTGGGGAGACGAGGATCTGCTGGAGGCGACCGAGCAGGATCGCGCCCGTATCGTGCAGGCGGCACCGGTACGCCGGTTGCAGCAGAAGACCCAGGTCTTTCCGCTCGATGTGAAGGCCTCGGTGCGCAGCCGCCTCACCCACTCGCTGGAGGTGCAGGAGACCGGTCGCCAGATCAGCCGTCGTATTCTGGCCGCCTTGCCAGTCGGGATGGTCTGCGAAGGGGCCTTTATCAATCTGGTGGAGATGTCCTGCCTGCTTCATGACGTGGGCAACCCGCCGTTTGGCCACTTTGGCGAGCAGGTGATGAGCCAGTGGCTCGGCGAGATGCTGGATCCCCTCTATCAGCAGGCGCTGGCGCAGCCCCCCTCGACCCAGTGGGCTGAGCTGCGTCAGGATCTGCAACTGTTTGATGGCAACGCCCAGAGCTTGCGGCTGGTGCACAGTCTGCACGAGCTCAATCTGACGCTCGGGCAACTGGCGGCGCTCTGCAAATACCCGCAGCAGCCGCAACCCGGGGTGAGCTATGGCCAACATCATGGCTGGAGCAGCAAGCGGGGTATCTTCTTTAGCGAGCAGCCGCTCTACCGGGCCCTCGGTCAGAGCCTGGGATTGGCCCCCGGCTGCCGTCATCCGCTGGTTTACATCATGGAGGCGGCCGATGACATCTCCTACTGCATCGCCGATCTGGAAGATGCGGTAGATCGGAGGATCCTGACTCAGGGTGAACTGCTGGCGGCGCTGCGAGCTGCTGACCAGAGTGACTACATGGGCACCTTGCTGGATGACGCGCTTGCCAGTGGTCGGGGCTTTTTCCCCCATTTTCGCCAGCAACTGACCCGGGATCTGGTGGCGCTGGCGGCACAAAGCTATGTCAGCGAACATCAGGCCATTTTGCAGGGATCCTATCCGCAAGCGCTGCTGCACGGTCAGGCGCCGGCGGCGCGGGTGCTCGATATCCTCAAACGGGTGGCCCGCGAGCTGGTCTTTATGCGCCCCGAGGTGGAAGCGCTTGAGCTGGAGGGGTATGCGGCGCTGCGCGGGGTGCTGACCAGTTATGCCTGCCTGTTGTCGCTGCCAGCGCCACAGTTTGCCCGTCTGCTGGCCGGGGAGGGGAGTCAGACGCTTTTCTTTGCGCGCCGCCTCTATCACCGTCTCTCGGCCCGCCATCTCAAGGCCTATCGATTGGCGATCGCCACCCCGGATCCGCGCTTTGCCTGCCAGAACGAGCAGGAGTGGTATTACCGGGTGCGGCTGCTGCTCGATTATGTCAGCGGCATGACGGATACCTATGTACTGGAAGAGTACCGGCTACTCTCGGGGATCTGATGCCCCAAGCTCCCTGTCGGGCAGCATAAAATGCCGTAAAAACGTTTAAAAAGGAGTCGCAAGAGGCTTGTTTTAAATTCGGATATTTTTTAGACTTCTGCAACCTGTTCAACTTTTATCCGGTAAGGAGACGAATATGCAACATCTGATGCTTAATATTGCATTCTCTCGCGGCACTGCGTGCGGCGTGAAATCTCGTGCTCTTTTACCGCGTGGCGTAAACAGGTAACCCCTGTCTTTTTATCACCCGCGGTTCGTCCCGCAGGGTGATATCCACTTTCTCCGGGAGAACCGCATGTTCAACTGGAGAATGTCATGTCTATCGAACTGGTTTTACTGCGCAGTGTTGAATCCCTGGTCCAGAGAAGGATTGCCCGGGTCGAGCGTCGTCTCGTGCAGGTCAATCTGTCGCCCGCCCTGCTCAGGGATATCGGGCTGGAAGGATATCAGGGTCAAATCGCCCTCGTTCGCGAGCGGGAGTATCAAACCGGCTTCCGCCTCGGGAATCGAATAACCTGATCGCGAAGGGGAGAATAAGATCCCCCTCGCTAGTGAAATGGCAGGCTGCATGCTTGCCATTTTTCCATCTTATGGTTGATTCCAGGTTCACATGTTGGTGACTCAGTATTATCCTCTCCGCCCTCTTTGTAACAGCTGTGATTGTTTTCTCGCCTTGCGTCGTCAGGATCTGCAAGATTAGAGGTGGCAGCCCTATCTGTTTTACTCATCAGGACAAGACCTTATGCCACTCCTTCGTCAGCTTTTTCTTCCCATTTTGCTGTTGTTTTCAGGCATGTTGGCTGTTGCGGCTCCCCAGCCGCAAGATGAGAGCACAAGTAACGAAATCTCCGCACAAAAGGAGCTGCTGGTCGGGGTACCCCGTGGTGGTTATCCCCCTTTCATCTATCAACTCCCCAACCAGCGTTATGCCGGTCCACTCAAGGAGTTGGCCTCGCGCATTGCAGCCGAAATGGGCGTGTCCCTGCGCTATATCTCCTACAACTCCTACGTAGATGCCCAGATTGCTCTCCAAGGCGGCCAGATCGATGCATTAATCGGAGTCGAACGTAATGCTCTTGAGCTGAAGGGGATAAACCATATCGGCAGTATCGGTTCATTTGCCCGCTCCATTTTAATGCATACTCCGGATCAGCAATTGACCCTGGAGCAGGCGCGCAAGTTACGCTGGGTCTGTATTCGCGGGTTTGGCAGTTGTAATGAATTGGCTCGTTTGGGGATCTCTGATGTAACTGAGCTGGAGAGCCGCACTGAGGCGACCTATATGGTCAAGCTGGGCGCTGTCGATGCATATCTTGAGTTGGGTCCAATTGTTACCCTTAAGATGGAGAGAATGCCAGCATCAATGGGGGTTGTCGCTCCTGGGTGGCTTTCTGGCAGCACGCTGACGATGGCGACCAGCTCCCGCCAGCCAGAACTGAGTGAGAAGCTTTGGCAGGCATATCAACGGATACCCGTTGCAGACTCACGACTAAGGTTGCATCAGGAAGATGAGCGCGCCAACGCTGGTCTGTTGTTGGAACCAGATGAGGCTAGTTGGCTGAAGCAGAGAAACAAGGTGATCAAGTTCGCCGTTGCCCCCGGATTTGCCGGCATCAGCGAAATCGATGACGAAGGTGAATTGCATGGCTATACGGCAGACCTGATGAAGTTATTGAGTCTGCGCTCCGGAATCCGCTTTGAGCTGGTGTCGACAAATACCTGGCAGGAGTCACTTAAACTGCTGAAACAGCATAAAGTGGACCTTATTCTCTTGATGACACCGCTCAAGGATCGTCAGTCCTTTGCCTCTTTTACCTCCTCCTATCTGAAGTTCGACAGCTATGTCGTAGCCAGACACGGTGCTCGTCCGCTGAAGTCGTTGGTCGAGCTGAAAGGGCGTCTGATTGGTGGTGTGACGGGCTCTTACGAAGCCTCTCTCATTCACGCGCTGGGCGCCAATATTATCGAAGTAGGCAAAGATGCCGATTTACTGACCTTGCTTGATACTGGGCGAGCCGAATATGTGCTGTTGACCATGACCAATCTGGGACAGCAGGCGATGAAGGGTTTCAATGATAAGTATCAGGTAGTGCTGAGTTCCCCCGAATTTTCCGTACCTATCAGTATGGCCGTCGATAATGCTCAGCCCGAGTTGCTCCACATCATGGACAAGTTGTTGCTGACCATAACGGATGAGGAGTGGCAACTGCTGGAACGACGCTGGCTCAATGTGTCGGTCAATATCGAGTCTGATTACACCCTGATTTACAAATGGTTGGCCATAGGGGGGGGCGCCTTGCTCGTCAGCGGTTTGCTGGTGATGTTCTGGGCTCGCAGTTTGCGTCGCCAGATTGCGCAGCGCAAAATCGCAGAGGACAAGCTGAACGAACAGTTGCTGTTTGTGCAGACCTTGCTCAACTCACTGCCAACCATGGTGGCGCTACGTGATAGCGAGCAGCGGATCACCTTGTGCAATCAGGCCTACCGCGATGCTTTCCTTGGTGCTGGCAGTAGCAGTGAGGAGCTGCAAAACATGCCAGAGACTCTCAGAAACAGTGTGTTGGAAGAAGAGCGTTTGGTGTGGCAGACCGGACAGGATCTGGAGGGTGCAGGCAGTAACCTGCGAGCTGATGGTACGCCCTGCCATGTTATCTATGCCAAACGCCCTTATCGCGATCCCGATGGCAATATGCTGGGGGTGTTGACAGTATTGACCGATGTCAGCCGGATCAAGGAGGCGGAGGAGCGCGCCCGTCAGGCTGAAAATCGCCTTACCCAGATTACCGACAGCATGCCTGGGGTGGTCTATCAGTATTTGTGGCAAGGACCCGGCAAGGGGCGGTTTTTGTATGCTTCTCAGGGGGCCAGCGAGATCCTCGGGGCTTCCCGGCAGGAGCTGTTCAATGCCGAATCGGGTGGTGAGGTGTTCGGCTTTACCGAAGAGGCGCTGCAGGATTTTGTCAGTAAGGTGGCCAATCATGCCGAGACTCTGGCTCCCCTCGACCTGGAGGTCAAGGTGGAGCGACCTGATGGAGATCGCTATCTGCAAGTGCGTGGCAACTTTGTCAGACAGGAGCAGCAGGCACTGATCCTTAACGGGGTGATTCAGGACATCACTGCCCTCAAGCAACAGGAATATGAGCTGCGCGAAGCTCGCGCCTATGCCGAGCAGGCGATGCAGGCTCGCAGCCGCTTTTTGGCAACCATGAGCCATGAACTACGAACACCCATCTCAGGCATGCATGGCATGCTCGAATTGCTGCAAATGAGCGAGCTTAACGACGACCAGCGTTTTATGGTGCGCAATGTGGTCACCTCGACCAATAACCTGCTCTATCTGGTCAATGACATCCTCGATTTCTCCAAGATAGAAGCGGGTCAGTTGCAGTTGAATTACCAGAGCAGCCGGTTGCAAACGGTGATCTGCGATGCCATTCGTGGCCATGCGACACTGGCTCATAACAAGGGGCTCCACGTGGTGCTGGAGTGGGAGCATCATGTGCCGGATTGGGCCGACATCGATGGGGTGCGTATTGGTCAGGTCATCTCAAACCTGCTCAACAATGCGGTGAAGTTTACCGAACAAGGGGGTATTACTATCCGGGTCAGCTATCTGAGTGAGCAACTGACCATCAGTGTCAGTGACACCGGTATCGGGATTGCCGAAGAGAAGCAGGCGCTGCTGTTCACGCCTTTTGAGCAGGTGGAGTCAGATATCAACCGTCGTTTTGGTGGCACCGGACTGGGGTTGGCAATCTGTGAGCAGCTGGTATGCAAAATGGGGGGGGCACTGACACTGACCAGCAAGGCAGGAGAGGGCTCCTGCTTCCGCTTCACCGTGCCGCTAACCAATCCGCAGTGGGATCCCCCTGCTCTGGCAGACACAGAATGGTGGTTTTTCAGCGATGACACCAACCTCGAAGCGGCCATGGTGCGGCAGGGGGCCAAGCTCAGGTACTTGGGGGCCAGTGAGCTCAGTCGCTCACTGGAAGGGTTGCTGTTGGCCGATCAACGGTGGCTTGAGCAAGCGCTGGGGGGGGAATGGCAAAGCTGGCTGCAACACTCTGCGCTGAAGGGGATCATAGCGTCACCCGATGAGGCGTTACGGGGTCGAATTGGTGAACAGAAATGGTGGCGCCTGGGTCTATCTCCTCTCTATCCGGATCTTCTGCTGGAGAGCTGCCACGAATTGCTACAGGAGCGGGTCACACCAATCCTCCCTGCGCTTGCAGAGAAGCTGGGTGGCAAAGTATTGGTGGCCGATGATCATCCGGTCAATCGTGCCTTGTTGGCACGGCAGTTGGCCATTCTTGGTATCGAGGCTCAGGTTGTGGAAGATGGCGAGAAGGCTCTGCGGGCCTGGCAGGGACAGCAATTCTCCCTGCTGTTGACTGATTGCCATATGCCGGTGATGGATGGTTATGCTCTGACCAAGGCGCTGCGGGCTGCGGGAGTGACGGCCCCCATCATAGGGGTAACGGCAGATACGTCGGAAGAGGCGAGTGCTCGTATGGTAGAGGCTGGCATGAGTGACATGTTACTGAAGCCCTACCCGCTGGATATCTTGCGCCAGATGCTGGCCCATTGGCTGGCAGAGAAGACGCCAACCAGAAGCGCGGTTGCGCCCGTTGTTGGGGCTACAGGCATGCAGGCTGAGCGCTGGTTGGCGCTGTTTGGTGACGAGCTGACCGCGCGAGCCATGGCGGTGGAGTATCTCGATTCCAACCGGCAGGATGGCGAGGCCATGATGGCAGCGCTTATTTGTCATGATGCCAGCGCTTTGGTAGAGACAGCCCACCGGATCAAGGGGGCTGCCCGAATGGTCGGGTTGGAGGAGCTTGCCAGCCAGGCTGCCATGCTGGAATCGGCAGCGCGATTGAAGCGGCTCGACGAGCTCGACGATCTGGTCAGCACAGTGCAGAGGTTGATGACGGCGATTGCCCACGACATTGGATTATGGCTCGATGAAAAAAGCACAACATGAGTTGGTCATCATGGTCGTGGAAGACCATGGATTTCAGCGCAAGGCGCTGCTGCACCAGATCCGCAGCCTGGGTTACCAGAATCTGCTGGAAGCGGTTGATGGTATCGAGGCGTTGGCGCTTAGCCAGCAACACAACGTCGATATCCTGTTTTGCGATCTGCGAATGCCCGGAATGGATGGCATGGCGCTGTTGCGCCGCCTGTCGCTGGGTGGTTTTCAGGGCGGCATTATCCTCTCCAGCGCGCTTGAGGGGGATGTGGTCGAAGCCGTATTGCGTATGAGTACCGCTTATGGCCTGCAGGTGCTCGGTCGCATAGAGAAACCCCCAACGCCGCAGCAGCTCCAGCGGCTTATCCAGGCTTGGTCACCCCGGCAGGAACCCCTCAGGGAGGAAGAGGGGCACAGAATAGGACTCGATGAGTTGCGTCGGGCGATCGAACAAGATCAACTGCTGCCCTGGTATCAGCCCAAGGTGAGTTTTGCATCCGGCGAATGGGTCGGGATGGAGGCGTTGGCTCGCTGGCAACACCCCGAGTTTGGCCTGATCCCGCCCGGGCGTTTTATTTCACTGGCGGAGAGCAACGGGCTTATCGATCCGTTGACCGAGGTGATCATCAGCAAATCTCTGAGTGATGGTCATTTATGGGAGGAAACCGGGTTGTCACTCAATCTGTCGATGAACCTCTCCACCACCTCACTCATTGAAGGGGATCTTTGCAACTTATTGATTGATCAGTGCAAGCGCTGGAGTATCAATCCGGAGCTTATCACTCTGGAGGTGACCGAGAGCGCATTCGTGCAGGATCTGGGCAAATCTCTGGAGGTGCTGACCCGGCTAAGGATGCATGGCTTTGGCCTCTCCATCGATGATTTTGGTACCGGCTACTCCTCGATGCAGCAGCTGGCACTGTTGCCGTTCACCGAACTCAAGCTGGATCGCTCTTTCGTCGATCGCTGCCATGCCGATCCGTCACGTTTGGCTATCATCGAGTCCAGTATCGAGTTGGCCCGCAAGCTGGGGCTGAAGTCGGTGGCGGAAGGGGTAGAGGATGAGGCAACCTGGCGAGTGCTGGCCCAACTCGGTTGCGACCTCTGTCAGGGATTTTTCTCTGCCCGCCCTATGCCGCGCAGTGAATTGGCTAATTGGCACCGGACTTGGCAAGATAGATTGCCTACACTGATATCTATCTGATTCTGTTGGCTGGATCCCTCCGTTTGAACAAGGATGTTCATGAAAATCTCAAGCAAGTTGCTGCTCAGCTTCGGTTTTATCAACCTGCTGATCCTGCTCTCCTCCACGCTGGTCTATTACCGGCTGACCCAGATCAATCAGGCCCAACACACCCTGCTGGAGCAGGCGCTGCCCGCCTTGCAGCGGGATGAGGCGAGCCAGAAGGCGCTGGTGGCCACCGTTTCTGCCCTGCGTGGATATCTGATCCTCGGCAAGGATCCGGCTCAGGCCTCCCGCCTCAAGCAGGAGTGGGAGTCGGCCTGGCAGGCCATTGCCCATCAGGCCTTCAGTCCGACGCTCGCCAAGTCTCTCGAGACCTTCAAAAGCCATCAGGAGAAGGTGTGGACTATCGCCCAGAGCGAAGAGAATCTGCCCGCTCACACCCTGATGTTGCAGGAGGCGGGGCCGCTGGCGGAGGCGGCGCTCGATCAGTTGCAATCCTTTGCCAATGAAGAAGTTGGCACTCCGCAGGATCAACTCTCCGGCGATCGCCGCATGCTGCTCAAACAGGTGGGGGATGCCTACAACAGCCTCGCCAATTCCCTCTCCGCACTGCGGGATTTTCTTATCTCAGGCGATCCCGAATACCGCAGCAAATATCAGGATTACTTCCAGTTTCATCAGCAGCGGGTGGCTGAGGTGAAACAGCAAGCCGCGCTCTTTACCGACACCCAGCAGAGCCTCTGGCAGCTGTTTGAAGAGATGGCGACCCCCTTCTCCGAGCTGGTGGGGCAGGTGATCGAGAAGCGCCAGGCGCCGGATTGGGATCAGGCAAACTACCTGATGGCCACCGACATCGAGCCGATGCAGTCCAGCCTCAGCGAGCAGCTGGTCCAGCAGGTGGAGAAAACCCGCGCCGAGGTGGAGCTGATTTCGGCGCAGATGACCGGAGCCGGGAGGGCTATCAACCAGACACTGCTGTTGGCTACCGGCAGCGCCATCGTGCTTGGCATGGTGGTCGCATGGCTCTTTAGTCACCGTCTGACCCGTGACATTACCTGTCTGGTGACCCGGGCGGGGCAGGTTGCGGATGGCCGGCTGGCGGCCGAGCCCTTGCCAATCACAGGGCAGGATGAGTTGGGAGAATTGACCGGTTCCATCAACCGGATGTCTGCCCAGTTACATCATCTGGTCGGGGAGTTGCAGGGGGCTGTGGGGCAGGTCGAGGTGGCCTGTCTCGATGTGGGCAGCACTACCAGAGCCATAGTGGCGGATCTGACGGAGCAGGATCAGCGGGTCGATGCGGTGGCGGCGGCTATCGATCAGATGTCGGTTAGCGCCCGTGATGTGGCTGGTAACATTGCCAGTGTGGCGGATGGTGCCCATCAGGTGCGGCAGCAGACCCGTCAGGGAGAGGCCGCGCTGGCACGAATGAGCGATACCATGCAGCAGATTGCCGCCATGATTGGACAGGCCAACGAAGCCATGAGGCTGCTGGAGCATCAGAGTGAACAGGTGGGGCAGATCACCGAGGTGATCGCCACTATAGCCGAGCAGACCAATCTGCTGGCACTCAATGCGGCGATAGAAGCGGCGCGGGCAGGCGAGCAGGGGCGTGGTTTTGCTGTGGTGGCCGATGAGGTTCGCCAGCTGGCAACCCGCACCCATCAATCCACCGCCGAGATCAGCCAGACTATTGCGGCCATCTCCCAGCAGACTCGCCAGACGGTGAGCACCGTCAGCAGCGGTACCCGGTTGGTAGAGCAAGGGCGGGATGCAGTCGGATTGGTGACCGATACCCTTAGTGCCATGAACCAGCTGGTGCAGTCGCTGTCGGGCCAGCTGGAGGCCATTTCTGTGGCAACCGAGCAGCAGTCGCGGGTGGCCGCCGAGGTATCCGGGACGGTCGACGACATTGCCGCGCTCAGTCGGCAATCCTGTCAGCGCAGTCAGCAGGGGGAGGAGATCGTAGCCAGACTGGCTGGTGATACCGGCAAGCTGAAGGCGGTCATCGCCCGCTTTGATCTTGATGCATGAGATGGCGGGATCATCCCGCCATTGCTATTGCCATTTACCGAGCCGTCTGGCCCGTGGGTTTAGTCCAGACGTCTGAAGGTGTGGTTGTCGAAGCTGCTGGTAGTCTCCCGGTTGAGCAGGCTGACCAGCAAAATCGCCCGTTTCTCTCCATCCGGCTCCATATAGATGGCTTCGAAGCCGGCAAGTGGCCCCTCTTCAATCAGCACCTTGTCGCCCGAGCAGGGCAGGCTGGCGTAGCTGGCTCTCGCCTCGTCGCTGTCATCGCGGCTCATCAGCTGATAGACCAGCTTGCTGCTGATGGGGGTCCATTCACTGCCAAAGTGGATGATTCTGCTGATGCCGCGGGTTGATTTCAGGGTGACCGGTGTCACCTCTTCCAAATCAACGAAGATAAACAGATAGTTGGGGAACATGGGTTCCCGTACCGGAACTCGCTTACCCCGGCGCAGCTTCTCGATCTCCACCATGGGGTAATAGGATTCGATACCCTGGGCATCGAGGTGGGCGCGGGCGCGGGCCTCTTCTTTTGGCTTGCAGTAGGCCAGATACCATTTTTTCATGTTATGAGTATGTTCGTGTTGCCGTGCTCGCGGATATGATAGCGGCGCCAATAAAAAAGGCCACGCATTGCGTGGCCTTTTTTGCCGAGTGAGCAATTACCAACCTTTTACCAGGCCACCTTTGAACAGCTCGAGACCTTTCTTGTAAACATCATCGGTCTGGAAAGCTTGTACGAACTGTTTGACCTTCTCGTCATCCTTGTTGTTGTCGCGGGCGACGATCAGGTTGACGTAGGGGGACTCTTTGTCCTCAACAAACAGGCCGTTCTCGGTCGGGGTCAGACCAATCTGACCGGCGAAGGTGTTGTTGATGATGGCCAAGTCCACGTCTTCCAGCGAGCGCGGCAGTTGGGCTGCTTCCAGTTCCACAATCTTGAAGTTACGCGGGTTGCTGGCGATATCCAGCACGGTGGCTTCCAGACCGGCGCCATCCTTCAGGGTGATCAGACCCTGTTTGGCCAGCAGGATCAGGGAGCGGCCCAGGTTGGTCGGATCGTTCGGTACCGCGATCTGGGCGCCATCTTGCAGTTCGCTCAGCGCCTTGATCTTCTTGGAGTAACCGGCAATCGGGTAGACGAAGGTGTTGCCAACCGGCACCAGCTTGAAGCCGCGATCACGCACTTGTGCATCCAGATAGGGTTTGTGCTGGAAAGCGTTGACGTCGATGCTCCCATCGTTAAGCGCCACGTTCGGGGTGACGTAGTCGGAGAAGTTGACCACCTCGACTGTCAGACCGTATTTCTCTTTGGCTACCTTGGCAGCCACTTCAACCAGTTCGGTCTCCGGGCCGGCAATAGCGCCCACTTTCAGAACCTTGCTCTCTTCTTTTTGACCGCAACCGGCCAGAACCAGACCAGCCAGCAGGGCAGCCGCAACGGATTTGATGCCAAATTTCATAAAACCTCCTGTCAGAAATCGACGATTAACGATGATCACATTTGTTGACCAGGCGCTCACCCGCGCTCTGGATAAGTTGAACCAGTACTACCAGGATAACCACGGTCACCAGCATGACGGTCGGGTCAAAGCGCTGATAACCATAACGAATACCCACATCTCCCAGACCGCCGCCACCGATGGCCCCGGCCATGGCCGAGTAGTTCACCAGAGTGACGAGGGTAATGGTGACACTGTTGAGGATGCCGGGCAGAGCCTCGGGCAGCAGCACCTTGGTGATAATTTGCAGCGGCTTGGCGCCCATCGCCTTGGCAGCTTCCAGCAGGCCGTCCGGTACTTCCATCAGGGCCCCTTCCACCAGACGGGCGATGAAGGGGATGCAACCGACAGTCAGCGGCACGATGGCAGCGATGGTGCCGATACTGGTGCCGACAATCAGCCGGGTCAGCGGAATAATCGCGACCAGCAGGATGATAAAGGGCACCGAGCGACCCACGTTGACCACCATACCCAGAGTACGGTTGAGCAAGGGGTTGGCCAGGATCTGGCCCGCCTTGGTCACATGCAGTGCCACGCCGAGCGGCAGACCCAGCAGGCAGCCGAACAGAGCGGAGGCAAACACCATGATCAGGGTGTCGCCCAGGGCCGTGATGAGCAGATTAATCATGGCTTCGGACATAACCCATTACCTCCAGCTGAATGTGGTTGTCGATAAGGAACTGCTGGGTCGCCTCGCACTGGGCCTCATCCCCGAACAGCTCGGCCAGCAGGAAACCGAATTTGACGCCTCCGGCGTATTCGATGTCTGCGCTAAGAATGCTGATGTCGATGTTGAAACGGCGGCTCGCCTCGGAAATCAGCGGCGTATCAACCGTGCTGCCGGTAAAGCCGAGCTTCACCAGCGGGTAGCTGCTCGGCACCCGCTCACTGCTCATCCGATCCTGATACTCCTGCGGTACCTCCAAATGGATGGTTGAGTGGATGAAGTCACGCGCCAGCTGGGTTTTGGCATTACTGAAGAACCAGGCCACTTCGCCCTGTTCGATCAGACGGCCGTCGCTGATGATGGCCACTTCGTCACAGATCCCTTTCACCACATCCATCTCGTGGGTGATGAGCAGGATGGTGAGCCCCAGCTTGACGTTGATCTCCTTGAGCAGGGTCAGGATCGAGCGGGTGGTCTGCGGGTCGAGGGCCGAGGTGGCCTCGTCGCAGAGCAGTACCTTGGGGGCCGGAGCCAGTGCGCGGGCAATGGCGACGCGCTGTTTCTGACCGCCGGAAAGCTCGGACGGATAGGCCTGGGCACGGGCTTCCAGCCCGACCAGTGCCAGCAGCTCGGCAACCCGTTGCTGGATCTTCTCTTTGCTCCAGCCCGCCAGCTCCAGCGGAAAGGCGATGTTGGCGGAGACGGTGCGGGAGGCAAGCAGGTTGAAGTGCTGAAAAATCATCCCGATCTGGCGGCGAGCCTGGGTCAGATCCCGTTCGTTCAGGGCGACCAGATCCTGGCCATCAACGATGACTTGACCCTCTGTCGGGCGCTCCAGCAGGTTGACACAACGAATGAGGGTACTCTTGCCGGCACCGGAGGCACCGATCACACCGAAAATTTTGCCTTGGGGTACATGCAGACTCACATCACGCAGGGCGTGCACGGCGTCACTGCCTGTACCGTAGACTTTGTTGAGACCGATCAACTTAATCATGGATTCTTCCGTGCTAACAGCCTTAAAGCACAGGGCGCTACAGGCGGGGAAATTGGGCAGAGGTTCCACTGGGTTACTCTGTCATCATGGAGGATGATGCTAAGATGTCTGGATGGCCATGTCAACGCATGTTTTTACGTCTAGACGTCTAAAAAACTGATAAGGATTTCTGTCAGGCGGATAACGATCAGGATGGTAGTGTTGCTCTGCCAGATCCTGTTTCGTCCCTGCGGCAGATAACCGAATTAAAGATGGTTTATATCGGGTATATGCTGGTTTTATTAGTGTGCCAGCCCGTTTCTGTTCACATCTGCTGTCGAGCTTAATGTTCCTCCATCGTTGCACAAATTGCTGCACAAATCGTTCCCTATTCGTGACAGGCTCACCTGGCGGCCACTTTGTCGGCGTCAACCTTGATGCAGCGCAAGGGGGGCTCGGATAGGGATTGGGTCGGTGGCGCCGGTTTTTTATACTGATGATGTCGACAAGCATGGAGGGCAGTGCGATGAGATTCCAACAGATCAAAGAGTTGCTGCACTATCTTGAACAGGTTCATCACCAGCTCGGGCTCTGTTACGGGCGTTTGACCAGTCAGGTGGACTGCGAACGCAGCCGGATGTTGCTGGTCTATCTGCAAGGGCGTGAGGATGCGGCCAGTGCCCATCTACACGAATATGCTGCTCAGCTGGGAGAGGCGGTCAGGGAGACCTGGCTGAACCAGAGTTTCAGCGAGGATATGCTGCCTGCCATTACCCGCTTCGAGCTGCCGGCATCAGTCCAGACCCAGGATATCGTCACTCAGGTATGCCGCTGGGAAGAGCAGCTGGTGGGCGAGCTGAGTCATCTGGCCCGGGAGTGCCCGACACCGGCCACCACCGCCTTGCTCGAGAATCTGGCCAGGCTGGAGCAGACCCGCCTGACCCGACTGGTGCACGGAGTGCACCGACTCGACGACATGTAGCGGGTGATAAGCGCCAAACTCGCAAGATGACGGCCAAACAAAAGGGCCCGGCAGCAGTGCCGGGCCCTTTCCATTGGTATCTGCTGACTTGCAGTGAGCGTCGGTCAGCCCTGCTGCTCGGCCGCGTAGAGGGCGGCCCCGATAATGCCCGCCTGATTGAGGCTGGCCGCCGGAATAAGCGGCGCCCGGGTCTCGATGCGATCGACAAACTTATCCAGCTTGGCTGCGCTGCCGCCCCCCAGAATGAAGAGGTCGGGGGAGAAGAGAAACTCGAGGCGTGCCAGATACTTGTTGAAACGCTTGCCCCAGCGGTTCCAGGAGAGATCTT
Organism: Aeromonas sp. Y318-3; assembly: GCF_027706185.1. NCBI lineage: Bacteria > Pseudomonadati > Pseudomonadota > Gammaproteobacteria > Aeromonadales > Aeromonadaceae > Aeromonas > Aeromonas sp. Y318-3. Next base: position 41,354 of record NZ_JAPDCN010000018.1, on the reverse strand, counting down.
CCCGTTTGCGCGCCGCATCGGAGCAGTAGTGCTCGGCGACCATTCCTTCCAGCATCAGATGGCCCAGCTCGGTGTTGGGCAGCAGATGGCCGTTGACGAAGATGGCGGTGCCGATACCGGTACCGACCGTGATGAGGATGATGACCCCCTTGCGATCCTTGCCGGCGCCAAAGCGCATCTCGGCCAGACCGGCTGCATCGGCATCATTCAGCACATAGCAGGGCTTGCCGGTGACATCGGCAAACAGATGCTCGGCATCGGTTTCGATCCAGCTCTTGTCGATGTTGGCGGCACTCTTGGCAACCCCGTTGTGGATGGTGGCAGGAAAACCGCAGCCCACCGGTCCTTTCCAGTCGAAGTGTTCGACCAGCGCCTTGAGGGTATGGGCGATGGCGGCCGGGGTGGCCGGTTGCGGTGTGGCAATGCGATGGCGCTCGCCAATCAATTCGCCGGTTTTGGTATCGACCAGACAGCCCTTGATCCCTGAGCCTCCAATATCCACTCCCAACATATGCATCTGTGTTGTCCTTGTTGTGTGCCGACCAGTTTGCAGTGACCATGCTGTTATGGGCACTGCAGGTCGGCAGAGCATGAAAAAAGTGCTGCAATCCGGCAAGGGGCAGATCACTTATGCGTGATCCGACAAACCTTTTTCGATGCAGCGGATCAGCAAACGGGTCTTCTTGTTCTCTTCATCCTGACGCCGGGCAAGGGTGGTCAGCGCCCATTCGATATGTTCGGCCACCATGGGCTCGGCGGTGGTCAGCCCCAGTTGCAGGGCGGCTATCACCTCGGGGGTCGCCGGGCCATTGCCAAGGGCGACCGCCAGATTGCGGCGCCAGCGTTGGTAGCCGATGCGGCGGATCGGGCTCCCCTCGGTCTGCTTGAGAAAATCGCTCTCGCTCCAGCACCACAGCGCCAGCAGGGGCGGGCGGTGCAGGCTGGGGCGGGGGCTAAAATCGGGTTCCGGGCTGGCATCTGCGTAGCGATTCCAGGGGCAGATAAGCTGGCAGTCGTCGCAGCCGTAGATGCGGTTGCCCATCAGGGGCCGGAACTCTTCCGGAATAGGGCCATCATTCTCGATGGTGAGATAGGAGATGCAGCGGCGGCCATCCACCACATAGGGGGCGACAATGGCGCCGGTCGGGCAGATGTTGATGCAGGCGACACACTTGCCGCACTGCTCCTTCTCCACGGGCTGGTCGAGCGGCAGCGGCAGGTTGAGCAACAGCTCACCGAGAAAGAAGAAGGAGCCAGCCGATTCGTTGAGCAGCAGTGAGTGTTTGCCAACCCAGCCGAGGCCCGCCTTGGCCGCCAGTGGCCGCTCGAGGATGGGGGCGGAGTCAACGAAGGGGCGCCACTCACCCAAGGTCTCTTCAGTGCCTTGAAACAGCTCGGCGCAGCGCGCTTCGATGCGATCACCCAGCTGTTTGAGCCGGTTGCGCAGCACCTTGTGGTAGTCACGGCCGAGAGCATAGCGGCTGATGTAGCCGAGGGTCGGATCGCGCAGGGTAGCGGCGAAGCCCGCCTCGAATGGCAGGTAGTTCATCCGCACCGACAACACCCGCACCGTGCCCGGCAACAGCTCGTGGGCGCGCGCGCGCATCATGCCGTGGCGCGCCATGTAATCCATGCTGCCGTGATAGCCCGCATCCAGCCAGGCCTGCAATCTCGGCTCTTCGATACGCAGATCGGTGTCGGTGATGCCCGCCTGGTCAAATCCTAGCTCTCGTGCCCAGAGCTTGATATCGTGAGCCAGCTGGTGGAAGTCAGGTGCGCTCATGCGGCTTGGCCTGGCCGGTGTTTGCTGGCGTGGGTCGATTGATAAGAGGCGGGAGCCGTCATGGTAGAGATCATCAGGGGCGCGTTGGGCACAAAAGAGGGGGGCAGTTTACCACAGGGGCTGTGGCAGACTGAACAGATCCGCGCACTGGAGCGCAACTGGGCCGCGCGTGAGGGGCAACCTCTCTATGCCCTGATGGAGCGAGCCGGTGCCGCGCTGCGCACCTATGCCACCCTGCATTGGCCCGACAGTCGCTGCTGGTGGATCTTCGTCGGCCCCGGTAATAACGGCGGTGATGGCTATGTGCTGGCCCGCCTTGCCCGCCAGATTGGCATCGAGGTGGTGGTGATTGCCGCCAGGGCACCCGACCAGCTGAAGGGGGATGCCAGACGGGCCGCCGATGAGTGGCTGGCGGCCGGTGGCCGGGTCTGGCTGGCCGAGCAATTTGATAAGGACCAGCACTCCACCCCGGATCTGGTGGTCGATGCCCTGCTTGGCACCGGCGTCAACACCTCCCTCTCGCCACTACTGACAAAGATCGTCGCAACAATCAATGGCTTGGCTGTGCCCGTGCTGGCGGTGGATCTCCCCTCCGGCCTCAACGGCGATACCGGCCGTGCCATGGGGTCCGTGGTGCAGGCTACTCGCACCCTCACCTTTATCGGTATCAAGCAAGGGATGCTCACCGGCGACGGGGTGGATTGTGTCGGTCAGCTCGATTGTGATCCCCTTGGCGTGACGCCTGATGACACTATGCTGCCCGCCGCCTGGCGTATCGATTATCCACTGCTCAGCACGCAGTTGACCCCGCGCCCGCGCGCTTCCCACAAGGGCTCTTATGGCAAGGTACTGCTGGTGGGGGGCAATCGCGGCATGCAGGGGGCCATCGTGCTGGCGGCCCGCGCCTGCCTGCGGGCGGGGGCCGGGCTGGTGCGGGTGTGTCAGCATCCGGATCATCCACCGGTCAGCCTCTATCAACCCGAACTGATGAGTCTCACTACCGCTGATGACGAGGGGTGGGCGTCGGTGCGGGTCATTGGCCCCGGGTTCGGTCAGGATGAGTGGGGAAGAGCACAAATCACCCGTTATCTCACCGAACGGCTGCCACTGGTTTTGGACGCCGATGGATTGAATTGGCTGGCGCAATCTCCCCGCCATCAGGATAATTGGGTGCTCACGCCCCATCCCGGTGAAGCTGCGCGCTTGCTGGGATGCTCCATTGCCGAGATTGAAACCGACCGGTTTGCCGCCGTGCAGGCGCTGCAGCGGCGTTATGGCGGTGTGGTGTTGTTAAAAGGGGCGGGAACACTTATTTATGACGGCGAGCGGGTCGCTCTCTGTTGTGAAGGCAATCCCGGCATGGCAAGTGGCGGCATGGGCGATCTGTTATCTGGTATAATCGCCGCCCTTTTGGCCCAGGGCTGGTCTGCCACCATGGCAAGCTGGCTGGGCGCCGTGATCCACGGCGAGGCTGCAGATCAGGCCGCCGCTGACGGCGAACGGGGCATGCTGGCGTCAGATCTGCTGCCGCTGATCCGCAAACTGGTTAATCCCGACACCATTACAAGTTAAAAAGAAGAACATGGCAAAACAGTTGATGATGACACTGCCGGACGAGGCAGCAACCGTGGCACTGGGTGGCCGTCTGGCACAGGCCTGCCAGCAGGCGACCACAGTGTTTTTGCATGGCACACTTGGCGCCGGTAAAACCACCCTGACCCGCGGCTGGGTGCAGGGCCTTGGCCATCAGGGCAAGGTAAAGAGCCCGACTTACACCCTGGTCGAACCCTATGAGCTCGATGGCTGGCAGGTCTACCATTTTGATCTCTATCGCCTGGCTGATCCGGAAGAGCTGGAATTCATGGGCATTCGGGACTATTTTGCCGCCAACACTCTCTGTCTGGTGGAGTGGTCCGAGAAGGGCGAGGGCTGGTTACCGGCTCCCGACCTGGAAATTACCCTCACCTATGTAGGCGAGCAGCGCGAGGTTCTGATAGAGGCTCGCACTGCTATTGGCGAAGCCATTCTGGAACGGTTGTCATCTACGTGCGCTTGATCCTTGTTATTGCTCTCTCTTTGATGGCGTTACCCTCTTGGGCGAATCAGCTCAAGAGCGTACGAATCTGGCCATCACCGGATAACACCCGGGTGGTGCTCGATATGAGCAGCGCCCCCAACTTCAACTATTTCACCCTCACCGGCCCGGATCGGCTGGTGATCGATCTGAAAGGGGCGAGCAACGCCGCCAATCTGGCGCGGATCGAGAACAACAGCGAACTGGTGCGCAAGATCCGCCAGAGCACTCCGCTGGAGAAGGGCGGTCTGCGGCTGGTGATGGATCTCAGCTCCGCCATCAAGCCGGTGGTCTTTCCGCTGGCGCCAGCCGGGCCCTATGGCCACCGTCTGGTCATCGACCTTCCTTATGAAGAGAAGCGCTCGGCGGCTGCGGTGCAGTCCACGCCTGTCGGTGGCAAGGGCAAGGGGGTGGTGATCGCCATCGACCCGGGCCATGGCGGGGAAGACCCGGGCTCCATCGGCCCGCGCCGCACCTACGAGAAGCGGGTCACGCTGGCGGTCTCCCAGAAGCTGGCGGCACTGATCGACCGCGAGCCGGGGATGCGCGCCGTGATGACCCGTCGTGGCGACTACTTCGTCGACCTCAACAAGCGCTCCGAGATTGCCCGCAAGGCCAAGGCGGATCTGCTGGTATCGGTCCATGCGGACAGCTTCCACAACTCCACTCCCCGTGGTGCCTCGGTCTGGGTCTTGTCGACCAACCGTGCCAACCGCGAGATGGGTAGCTGGCTGGAGAAGCAAGAGAAGCAGGGCGAGCTGCTGGGCGGTGTCGGCAAGGTGTTGGCGGAATCCGATCCCAATCCCTATCTGGCGCAGACCTTCCTCGACCTCTCCATGGACAAGTCCCGTGCCGAAGGGTATGACGTCAGCCGCCAAATCCTGCGCTCCATGGGCAAGGTCGCCCGACTGCACAAGAAGGCGCCGGAACACGCCAGTCTGGCGGTGCTGAAGGCGCCGGATATTCCATCCGTGCTGGTGGAGACCGGTTTTATCTCCAACCATGCGGAAGAGAAGCTGCTGGCTACCGCCAGCTATCAGGACCAGCTGGCCCGCGCCATCTTCGAGGGGATCCGCAACTACTACCGAGCCCACCCGACCAAGGGGGCCATGCTGACCGGCAAGGGGCAGGTGAGCCAACCTGCTGCTACTCGCCCTGCACCGGTAGCTCGGCAGCCGGTGAGCCAGCCCAGGCAGGCACAGTCGCAGCTGGTGGTGACCAACAAGATGCCCGCTACTGCCCGCGATAGCGGCACAGCGACCGGCTCGGGAGCCGGGGTGATCAAGCCTTACTCGGCGGCAGCGCAAGAGAGCGGTGCACCGGTCAGCAGTGTGGGGGACTATGACAAATCGCGGATGCTCCGCCATGTGGTCAAACGGGGCGAGAGCCTCTCTCGCCTTGCCGAGAAGCATGGGGTAAGTCAGTCCACTCTGGTGGAGATCAACCAGCTGCGCAGCCGGGATATTCAGATTGGTCAGACCATCTATATCCCCCAGCAGGGGCAGAGCCGCGCTGCCGCCCCCGTTCGCAGTGACGACAAGTCGCAGATGATCCGCCATGTGGTCAAGCGGGGCGAGAGTCTCTCCCGCCTTGCCGAGAAACATGGGGTGAGTCAGGCTCGGCTGGTAGAGATCAACAAGCTCAAGTCGCGGAATATTCAGGTAGGGCAGGTGCTCTACATTCCGCAAAACTGACGCACGGGAGCGGGCGATGCCGCTCCCGCTGTTAGCGAATACCATCAGCAAGATTGAAATTCAGGAGTAAATGATGCCGATCCATATATTGCCCCCTATCCTGGCCAACCAGATTCCGGTTGGTGGAGAGGTGGTGGAACGGCTCTCTATCCGCAAGATTGAAATTCAGGAGTAAATGATGCCGATCCGTATATCGCCCCCTATTCTGGTCAACCAGATTCCGGTTGGTGGAGAGGTAGTGGAACGGCTCTCTATCTGCAAGATTGAAATTCAGGAGTAAATGATGCCGATCCGTATTTTGCCACCCATTCTGGCCAACCAGATTGCAGCCGGAGAGGTGGTGGAGCGGCCCTCTTCTGTGGTGAAAGAGCTGGTGGAGAACAGCCTGGATGCGGGGGCCGACAGGGTCGAGATCGACATCGACAAGGGGGGCGCCAAGCTGATCCGCATCCGTGACAACGGCTGTGGCGTCGCCAAAGATGAGCTGGTGCTGGCGTTGTCGCGTCATGCGACCTCCAAGGTGGCCACACTGGACGATCTGGAAGGGATCAACAGCCTGGGTTTTCGTGGCGAGGCGCTCGCCTCCATCAGCTCGGTCTCCCGTCTCACCTTCACCTCCCGTACTGCAGATCAGTCCGAAGCCTGGCAAGCCCAGGCGGAAGGGCGGGAGATGAGCGTCACCATCAAGCCGGCGGCCCATCCGGTGGGCACCACGGTGGAGGTGGTGGATCTCTTCTTCAATACCCCCGCGCGGCGCAAGTTCATGCGCAGCGAAAAGACCGAGTTTGCCCATATCGACGAGCTGGTGCGCCGCATCGCGCTCTCCCGCTTCGATGCCACCCTGATCCTGCGCCACAATGGCAAGGTGGTGCGCCAGTACAAGGCCGCCAATACCGTGCCGGAGCAGGAGCGTCGCCTCGCCGCCGTTTGCGGCACCCCCTTCATGCACCATGCGCTGGCGGTGGAGAGCGAGCATAGCGACGTGCGGTTGTGGGGCTGGTTGGCGACTCCGGAGGGGGCAAGACCACAAAACGATCTGCAATACACCTATGTCAACGGCCGGATGATGCGCGACAAGCTCATCAACCACGCCATTCGTCAGGCCTATGACGAGCTGCTGCCTCCCGACCGCTTCGCCGCTTATGTGCTCTATATCGAGCTGGATCCCCGTCAGGTGGATGTCAACGTCCACCCGGCCAAGCATGAGGTGCGCTTCCATCAGGCGCGACTGATCCACGACTTTATCTTTCAGGCGCTGTTTACTGCGCTGCGCCGCGAAGGAGTCAGCGCCGCTCATCAGGATGTGCCGCTGGCCGAAACCCTGGTCGAGTTGCCGGTCAGTCCGCAGATTGAATATCCCGGTCAGGCGCCACGTCCCGAATGGTACGGTGCCGAGCACAGCTACCGGGCACCTGCACAGGTGCGGGAGGGGAGCGGTGGGGCTGGCCGAGCCAGCAATTATCAACCGCCCGAGCCCCCAAGCCGGGAGGCGATGCGCGGCATGGACGCTCTGCTCACTACGCTGCCTATCGCAACTGCGACTGAGGCTGCTCCCGCACAGTCCACCGACACAGTGCCGTCACCCAAACAGGGGGGATGTCGCGCCCTGACACTGGTGGAGCAGGCCTACCTGTTGATCGAGCGGGATAATCAGCTGGCGCTGCTCTCGCTGGTACGCGCCGAGCGGGTGCTGCTGCGCCACTGGCTGCTGGAGACCTGGGGTCAGGGGCTGGCGGCCCAGCCGCTGTTGCTGCCGGTCTCCTTCAAGCTGCCGAAGAATTTGATCGCGCTGGTGACCGAGCAGGAACGTTTGCTGAAACGGATGGGGCTTGAGTTGAAAAGTGGGGGACGCGACACCATGATCCTGACTCGGGTGCCGGCTCTGCTGCGCCAGACCGATCTGGTGCGTCTGTTACCCGAATTGCTGCAAATTATCGAGGGCGGATCTGACAGTGATGCTGGTCAGCAGGCTGAAGTATTATGCCAATGGCTGGTGGAGCAGGGGATAAGCCGCGAGAAGATATACGATTTTTCAACTGCCAGTCGTCTGCTGACGGAACTTGTGACCGATTTCAGTGACCAACTGGCAGACATTCGCATGGTGCGCCCCCTTTCGCTGGCGACCGTGCTGGAGGAGTTTGAACATGGCGAGTGACTTGCCGACCGCAATTTTTCTGATGGGGCCGACGGCCTCCGGCAAGACGGATCTCGCCATTGAACTGTGCCAGGCATTGCCTTGCGACATCATCAGCGTCGATTCGGCGCTGATCTATCGCGGCATGGATATAGGTACGGCCAAGCCGACCGCCGATGAACTGGCACGTGCCCCGCACCGGCTGATCGACATTCTTGACCCCGCCATGAGCTATTCGGCTGCCGATTTTTGCAAGGATGCGCTGCGGGAGATGAAAGAGATCGCCGACCGTGGCCGCATTCCGCTGCTGGTGGGCGGCACCATGCTCTATTTTAAGGCGCTGCTGGAGGGATTGTCCCCGCTGCCCTCCGCCGATCCCGCCATTCGTGCCGGGATTGAGGAAGAGGCAGCCCGCCTCGGTTGGCAGGCGCTGCATGACGAGCTGGTGCGCATTGACCCTGTGGCCGGGGCGCGGATCCACCCCAATGACCCGCAGCGGCTCTCCCGGGCGCTGGAGGTCTACCGCATCAGCGGCAAGACCCTTACCGAGCTGACGCAGGTGCAGGGGGAGGGCTTGCCCTATCGGGTGCTGCAGTTTGCCATCGCCCCGAGCGATCGTGCTGTGCTGCATCAGCGTATCGAACAGCGCTTTGACAAGATGCTGCAAGGTGGCTTTGAACAGGAGGTTCGTGCACTGATGGCGCGCGGCGATCTGCACCCGGATCTCCCCTCCATTCGCTGTGTGGGTTATCGCCAAATGTGGGACTACCTGGCGGGGGAAGTGGAGTATGATGAGATGCGCTATCGCGGAATTGTTGCCACCCGCCAGTTGGCCAAGCGTCAAATGACCTGGTTGCGCGGTTGGTCTGATGTGACCTGGTTGGAATCTGGTGAGTCTGGCAATCTGGCAAGGGTCGTCGCCCGTGCCGGAGTGGCTTGACACTCCTGTATAATCAGGTTGTTATATTGATATCCGGTGTTTAAAAACAACAAACTATAAGGAAAAGAAGATGGCTAAGGGGCAATCTCTCCAAGACCCGTTTTTGAATGCGCTGCGCCGTGAGCGGATTCCTGTTTCTATCTATTTGGTAAACGGCATCAAACTGCAGGGTCAGATCGAATCGTTTGACCAGTTTGTCATTTTGCTGAAGAACACCGTGAGCCAGATGGTCTACAAGCACGCCATCTCTACCGTGGTACCGGCCCGTGCCGTCAATCATCACCAGCCCACTCCGGGTGGCGCGGCTGATGAACAGGGTGATGCCGAGGCGTGATATCCCTGGGCGAGTCGACTCGCCAACTCAGATTCATCATGATTCCTGTTAAGGAGCAAGCGCTTGTTTGACCGTTATGAAGCTGGCGAACAGGCCGTTCTGGTGCATGTCAACTTCAGTGATGAGGGTGAGCGGGAGGATCTGGAAGAGCTCAAGATGTTGGTGAGCTCGGCCGGAGTCAATGCGCTGGGGGTAATTACCACCAGTCGCAGCGCGCCCAGTGCCAAATTTTTTGTCGGCAGTGGCAAGGCTGAAGAGATCGCGTCCCAAGTCCAGATGCTGGCGGCGGACGTGGTGATCTTCAACCATGCCCTGACCCCCGCCCAGGAGCGCAACCTGGAGCGTCTGTTCCAGTGCCGGGTGGTGGACCGAACCGGCCTGATCCTCGATATCTTTGCCCAGCGCGCCCGTACCCATGAAGGTAAACTGCAGGTCGAACTGGCCCAGTTGCGCCATCTTTCCACTCGTCTGGTGCGAGGCTGGACCCACCTTGAGCGTCAAAAGGGCGGGATCGGTCTGCGTGGCCCGGGTGAAACCCAGCTTGAAACTGACCGACGTCTGCTGCGCGAACGCATCAAGGCGATTTTGCGTCGGCTCGACAAGGTGGCCAAGCAGCGGGAGCAGGGACGCCGCGCCCGCAACCGCAACGAAGTGCCGACGGTGTCACTGGTTGGTTATACCAACGCCGGAAAGTCCACTTTGTTCAACCAACTTACAGCTGCCAGCGTGTATGCTGCCGACCAATTGTTCGCAACTCTGGATCCCACCCTGCGTAAACTGGTGATCCGGGATGTGGGTGATGTGATTTTGGCGGATACAGTTGGATTTATTCGGCACTTGCCCCATGATCTGGTCGCGGCCTTCAAGGCGACCCTGCAGGAGACCCGTGAAGCGGATCTGCTGCTGCATGTGGTGGACTGTGCCGATGAGCAGATGCAGGAGAATATCGACTCCGTGCAGCAGGTATTGGCCGAGATTGAAGCCGATGACCGACCCCAGCTGATGATCTGCAACAAGATCGACAAGCTGGCGGATCGTCCGGCAGGTCTGGAGCGAGATGACGAGGGGCGCCCGTTGCGCGTCTGGTTGTCGGCCCAGACTGGTGAAGGTTGTGAGCATCTGTTTACGGCGCTGACCGAATTGCTGGCTGGCTCCATGGTGCATCACACCCTGCAGTTGCCTCCTTCTGCCGCGAGATTGCGCAGTGCGCTCTATCAGCTGAAAGGGATTGAGCAGGAAGGTTTTAGCGAGGAGGGTGATTTCGTGCTGGAAGTCCGCTTGCAAGTGGCCGACTGGAACCGCCTCGTGAAACAGGAAGGTGAGAGTTTACAACGCTTTATCAGGCATTGATTCGTTGATGAAGATGAACCCTTAGGGGCTTCGCGACGTATGACGGCCCGATAGAGATGATATCCATCCGCATGTATTAATGGAGACGCTGATGGCTTGGAATGAGCCTGGTAACAACGGCAAAGACCGTGACCCTTGGGGGAATAACGGCAAGAATCAGGGACCCCCTGATCTGGATGAAATGCTGCGCAAAGTGAGTCGCCGTTTCGGTGGCTTGTTTGGTGGCGGCAAATCTGGCGGCGATGTAGGTCGCTTTGGTATCTCCATCGCGTTGGTTGTGGCTGTGGTGGTGTGGGTCGTCAGCGGCTTCTACACCATTCGCGAAGCGGAGCGTGGTGCCGTGCTGCGGTTTGGCAAGTTTTCCCATATTGTCGAGCCGGGCCTGCGCTGGAAGCCGACCTTTATCGATCAGGTGATCCCGGTGGACGTCGAGTCCGTGCGTTCCCTGCCTGCCTCCGGTTTCATGCTGACTCAGGATGAGAACGTGGTACGGGTCGAGATGGACGTGCAATACCGTGTGGTCAATCCCGAGCAGTATCTGTTCAGCGTGACCAATGCCGACGAGAGTCTGGGTCAGGCCACCGATAGCGCCCTGCGCTACGTGGTGGGTCATACCCGGATGGATGACGTCCTGACTACCGGTCGTGAGAAGGTGCGTCAGGAGACCTGGCAGGTGATCGATGGCATCATCGAGCCTTACCAGATGGGTCTGCAGATCGTCGACGTCAACTTCCTGCCGGCGCGTCCGCCGGAAGAGGTGAAAGACGCCTTTGATGACGCCATCTCCGCTCAGGAAGATGAACAGCGCTTCATTCGTGAAGCAGAAGCCTATGCCCGTGAAGTGGAGCCCAAGGCCCGTGGTCAGGTGAAGCGTCTGGAGCAGGAAGCGGAAGCTTACAAATCCCAGATCGTGTTGAAAGCCCAGGGTGAAGTTGCTCGCTTCAACGAGCTGCTGCCCCAGTATCTGGCTGCCCCCGAGCTGACCCGTGAGCGTATCTATCTGGAAACCATGGAAGAGCTCTATCAGCAGGCTAACAAGGTGGTGGTCGACATGCCGGCTGGCAACAACAGCATGATCTACCTGCCGCTTGACAAGCTGTCTGGCAAGCCGAAGGTAACCCAGTCTGATCGTGCTACTGCCGCCCCGGTCACAGAGCAGGTCCCCGTTTCCAACGAGGGTGCCAACTCTACCCCGACAATGCCGCTGCGTAGCGGTGACCGCTTCAGCTCAGGGAGAAACTGATAGATGAAAAAGCTAGCTATTGGTGCAATCGCTGTCGCGGCCATGGTCTGCTTCTCCTCTGTCTTTATCGTTGATGAAGGTCAGAAGGGGATTGTGGTGCAGTTTGGCAAGGTGAAGCGGGTTGACTCCGGTGAACCCCGCCTCTATGAGCCGGGCCTGCACTTCAAGGTGCCGCTCATCGACCAGGTTCGCAAGATGGATGCCCGCATCCAGACCATTGACAGCCAGGCCGACCGTTTTGTCACCTCCGAGAAGAAAGACCTGATCATCGACTCCTACGTGAAGTGGAAGATTGAGGACTTCTCCAAGTACTACCTGGCAACCGGTGGTGGCAACAAGCTGCAGGCTGAAGATCTGCTCAAGCGCAAGATCAACAACGGTCTGCGTTCCGAGATTGGTAACCGTACCATCAAGGACATCGTCTCCGGTGAGCGCAGTACCGTGATGGAAGATGCCCTGAAGAAGATGGCGCGCTCCTCCGAGCTCGGTATCAAGGTGGTGGATGTGCGGATCAAGCAGATCAACCTGCCGGTGGAAGTCTCCAACTCCATCTACCAGCGGATGCGTGCCGAACGTACCGCAGTCGCCCGTGAGCACCGCTCTCAGGGTCGCGAGAAGGCTGAAATCCTGCGTGCCGATATCGACCGCAAGGTGACCGTCATGATCGCCGACGCCGAGAGTAACGCTCGCCAGCTGCGCGGTGAAGGGGATGCGGAAGCCGCCAAGATCTATGCCGACAGCTACAAGAAAGACCCCGAGTTTTTCAGCTTCGTGCGTAGCATGGAGGCCTATCGCAAGAGCTTTGCCGGTGGCAACGACCTGATGGTGCTCAAGCCGGACAGCGAGTTCTTCCGTTACCTCAAGTCTCCTCACGGCACCAAGCAGTAATCGCCACGAGGTCACATTCAAAGGGTCTGCATTGTCAGACCCTTTTGTTTTTGGTGCCAACGCCAGCCGTAAACCTAGGGGGCTGGTTGCATTGAAGGAGGTCGGATGCTGACATCCATGCTGATGGGGTTGGGATTGCTGTTGTTGTTCGAGGGGCTCGGCCCGTTGTTGATGCCCAGGGCATGGCAGCAGATGTTACGGCTGCTGAGCGATCAGCCACCGGAGCAGTTGCGCCGTATCGGCGGTTCGCTAGTGGTGGCGGGTAGCGTGATCCTTTGGATGCTGAGTCGCTGAGTCTGGCGCAATGCACTGTCCAGCAGATAGCAGACAATAAAAAAGAGGCCAACGGCCTCTTTTTTCATGCATGTCGTTTACTCAGGCACTGCGCTGCACGGCCATGTGGGCCAGTGTTTCCAGCGCGAGCTTGTGCGGGGAGTCCGGCAGAATGGCGAGGGCGGCAATGGCCTTGTCGGCCTCTTGCCTGGCACGCATGCGCGAGTACTCCAGCGCGCCAGTGCGGTCGAGAATGCCGAGGATCTGCTCAAGATGCTCCATGCCGTTGCGGTGCTCGATGGCATCGCGCACCAGCTGGCGCTCTTCCTGCGTGCCCACTTCCATGGCGCGCAGCAGCGGCAGGGTCGGTTTGCCTTCGGCCAGATCGTCGCCGACGTTCTTGCCCATCTCTTCGCTCTGGGAGCAGTAGTCCATCACGTCATCGATGATTTGGAACGCGGTGCCCAGATACTTGCCGTAATCGGTCATGGCCTGCTCGACGGGCTCGGGCTGATGAGTCAGCACGGCTGCAAGGCGAGTGGCGGCCTCGAACAGCTTGGCGGTCTTGCAGTAGATGACCGTCATGTAGCTCTCTTCGGTGGTATCCGGATCGTTGCAGTTCATCAGCTGCAACACTTCCCCTTCGGCGATGGTGTTGGTGGCATCCGAGAGGATCTCCATCACCCGCAGGTTGGAGAGTTCGGCCATCATCTGAAAGGAGCGGCTATAGAGGTAGTCACCGACCAGCACGCTGGCGGCATTGCCAAACATGGCGTTGGCGGTCTCCCGGCCGCGGCGCAGGTCGGATTCGTCGACCACGTCGTCATGCAGCAGGGTAGAGGTGTGAATGAATTCGATGATGGCGGCCAGTTTCAGGTGATCCTCACCCTCATAGCCCAGCGCACGCGCAGCCATCACGGTCAGCATGGGGCGCATCCGTTTCCCGCCGGCGCTGACAATGTAGAAACCCAGCTGATTAATCAGACTAACGTCGGACTGGAGTCGGGCCAGGATCAGTTCATTGACCGCCGTCATGTCGGCGGCACAGAGCGCACGGATAGTCTGTTGGTCCATAAGTCTCGTAACGTGACAGCAGCAATAACTGCGATTTTAGTAATGGCAGGGATTCTACACGATTTCACAATGGGTTACAGTTAGGCGTTTATCCACGGCGGCAGATATGCGCACAAAATAAACTTTTTGCTAAATTGGCCTTGCCTGAGCAGATCGATTTGCGTAGAATGCCCGCCCATTGTTATAGGTTTTTGCGCATGTCTAGCCTTGAGCAAAAGACATGCCTTTACGGAGTTAATCAAATGTACGCGGTATTCCAAAGCGGCGGAAAACAACACCGTGTGGCCGAAGGTCAAATCGTTCGTCTGGAAAAGCTGAACGTTGAGACTGGCGCTACCATCGACTTCAACGAAGTTCTGATGGTTGCTGCAGGCGACACTTTTAAAGTAGGTGCTCCTTTCGTTGAAGGTGGCAAGGTTGTAGCTGAAGTTGTGGCTCACGGCCGTGGCGAGAAAGTGACTATCGTCAAGTTCCGTCGTCGTAAGCACCATCGTAAGCAAGCGGGCCACCGTCAGTGGTTCACTGAAGTCAAAATCACTGGCATCAGCGCTTAATTAGAGGAGTCCGATAAATGGCACACAAAAAAGCTGGCGGTTCATCCCGCAACGGTCGCGATTCTGAAGCTAAACGCCTGGGCGTGAAGCGTTTCGGCGGCGAAACAGTTCTGGCTGGCAGCATCATCGTTCGTCAACGTGGTACCAAGTTCCACGCTGGCACCAACGTTGGTCTGGGCAAGGATCACACCCTGTTCGCTACCGCGACTGGTAAAATCCTGTTCGAAGTTAAAGGTCCGCTGAATCGTAAGTACGTTAGCATCGTTGCTGAGTAATTACGGACCGCAAGGATCCGAAGCCCCGCCAACAGGCGGGGCTTTTGTTTTTCTGACGTCTTTCTGATGTCGTTGACGAAAAAACGGAACGCAGCTGACTTTGGCTCTGACGGGCATGATTGGCAAGATGCGTATCGCCCGCAGGGGTCTGTACCACTATAATTGCGTATCGGTTTTTCGAATTAAGGTGACGGTTACCTATGAAGTTTGTTGATGAAGTCCAGATTCGAGTCGATGCCGGTGACGGTGGTAACGGTTGTGTAAGCTTTCGCCGTGAAAAATATATTCCCAACGGTGGTCCGGACGGCGGTGACGGCGGTGACGGTGGTGACGTATATCTGATCGCCGACGAGAACCTCAATACCCTGATCGACTACCGTTTCGAGCGTTTCCATGCTGCCGAGCGCGGTGAGAATGGCCAGAGCGCCAACTGTACCGGTCGCCGCGGCAAGGACAAGATCCTGCGTGTGCCGGTCGGTACCCGTGCGACCGATGAAGATACCGGTGAACTGCTGGGGGACCTGACCCACCACGAGCAGAAGCTGCTGGTTGCCAAAGGTGGTTTCCACGGTCTGGGCAACACCCGCTTCAAGAGCTCCGTCAACCGTGCTCCCCGCCAGAAGAGTAACGGTACTCCGGGTGAAGTGCGTACCCTGAAGCTGGAGCTGCTGCTGCTGGCCGATGTCGGCATGCTGGGTCTGCCCAACGCCGGCAAGTCTACCTTTATTCGCGCCGTTTCTGCGGCTCGCCCGAAAGTGGCTGATTACCCCTTCACTACCCTGGTACCGAACTTGGGTGTGGTGCGTGGTGAGAACTCCCGCTCCTTCGTGATCGCCGATATCCCGGGTCTGATCGAAGGCGCTGCCGAAGGCGCAGGCCTGGGTATCCGCTTCCTGAAACACCTCGAGCGTTGCCGCGTGCTGATCCACCTGGTGGATATCAGCCCGGTTGATGGCTCCGATCCTGCTGAAAATGCCGTGACCATCGTCAAGGAGCTGGAGAAGTACAGCCCGGAACTGGCTGGCAAGCCGCGCTGGTTGGTGTTCAACAAGATGGACCTGATTCTGGAAGAGGAAGCCCAGGAGGTGATGGATCGCGTCAAGGCGGCCCTGAACCACGAAGGTCCGGTCTATGCCATCACTGCCATCAGCAAGGAAGGCACCAAGAAGGTCTGCTACGACATTCTGGATCTGCTGGATACCATGCCCCGTCAGCTGGCGGAAGATGCCAAAGATGCCATCGAGAAGGTGGAGTTCAAGTGGGACGACTACCACAAGAACCAGCTGGCCAAGGCTGAAGCGGAAGCACTGGCTGCCTCTCTTGCCTTCGATGAAGGGCTTGATGATGACGATTGGGATGACGACGAAGATGATGGCGTTGAAGTCATCTACGTCCGTGACTGATCCCCGTCACTCTCATTGAAAACCGGAGCCTGAACAGGCTCCGGTTTTTTTATGTCTATCGAGCAGCAACTCATTAGGTATATTTGTGATGTCACTTATTGCCTGCTACTGATAACCGATTATACTGCCCACCAAAATTAACAATAACGAAACAATTATCTGGCGATGGCGATTGAATCGATATGCGCCGCTGTATCTTATTGTTTTGATGAAAGGTTTACCTGTGGAAATATTTATGCGCAGATTTCTGCCTTAAGGGCTTGTTTGTGCATTTTTTTAGAGTATTCTTGCGCCCGTTTTGCCGGTTAATGCATGAATACGCAGGTTGGCCGGGCTAGGGAAAAGTAACATTAGGGCAGTCATATCATGTTGGAAAAGAGTCTCGAAGCACCTGCGGTCAATACTCGCCGTAATTTGTTGATGTTTCTGGTTCCGTCACTTATCGGGATCCTGCTGTTCATGACGCCAGTCGTCTATGACGGTAACGTCACCATCCCGGTGGCCGTGCTGGCCAAGCTGGTACAGCGCGTTTTTGCCGATTATCTGGTCGCCATGGTCAGTGCGGTGATCACCACCACCATGCTGATGACGCTGATTGCCTGGCTGTTCAAGCCAGCGATTCTGGTGCGTCGTCCTTTCCTCAACAGCTTGTTCAATGTCTCCCCTTTCTGGGCCTGCGTGCGGGTATTGGGCGGTATCTTCGTGCTGCTGACCTTCTTCCAGGTGGGGCCAGAGGTGCTTTACTCCGGCGCAACCGGTGGACTGGTGCTCAACGATCTGCTGCCGGTGCTGTTCTCGGTCTTCATTTTTGCCGGCCTGCTGCTGCCGTTGCTGCTCGATTTCGGACTGCTGGAATTTGTCGGCACCATGATGACCCGCATCATGCGTCCGGTGTTCCGGTTGCCGGGTCGTTCGGCTGTGGACTGCTTTGCCTCCTGGCTTGGCGATGGCAGCGTTGGCATCCTGCTGACCAGCAAGCAGTACGAAGGGAAGTTCTATACCCAGCGTGAAGCCGCGGTGATTGGCACCACTTTCTCTGCGGTCTCCATCACCTTCTGTCTGGTGGTGATCTCCCAGGTGAAGCTGGAGCACATGTTCGTTCCCTTCTACCTGACCGTCTGTCTGGCGGGCGTGGTTGCGGCCATCGTGGTGCCGCGTCTGCCACCGCTCTGCTGGAAGAAGGACATCTATGCCGATGGCACCCCCCTGTGCCGCAAGCAGGAAGCAGTGCCGCACCAGCACAGCGTGATGAGCTATGGTTTCGAGCGTGCCCTGACCAAGGCTGACAGCATGACTGATCTCGGCGCCGTCGCGCGGGAAGGGGTGAAGAATGCACTGGATATGGTGTTTGGCGTGCTGCCGGTGGTGATGGCGATCGGTACCTGCGCCCTGATGCTGGCCGAACATACCCCTATCTTCAACTGGCTTGGCGCCCCGTTTGTCCCCTTGCTGGAGCTGCTGCAACTGCCGGAGGCAGAAGCGGCTTCCAAGACCATCATGGTCGGTTTTGCCGACATGTTCATTCCGGCGGTGCTGGCCTCGACCATCGAGAGTGACATGACCCGCTTCGTGATTGCCGCCATGTCGGTAACCCAGCTGATCTATATGTCGGAAGTGGGCGCCCTGCTGCTGGGCAGCAAGATCCCGGTCAAGTTGTGGGAGCTGTTCGTTATCTTCCTGCTGCGCACTCTGGTTACCTTGCCGGTTATTGCCGGGGTGGCACACCTGCTGTTCTAAGGGCGCAGCGCAGTGAAAAACGGTCAACCTCGGTTGACCGTTTTCTTTTTCGCAGTAACGGGAGAGAGTACCCCTTCGGTTGGCTCAGCCTGTAGTGACGGGACACTGGATGGTCAGCGAGTGGATTGTGTTGGCGATGCTATAGGGCTTGGCAGCTTGGTAGATTTTCTTCTCCTTGTCATAGCTTCCCCCCAGATACTGGGTGCTGTAGAGCGTCTGCTGGCGGCGGTCGGTTTCCTTGTAACCTTGCGGGCAGGTCTGGTTGGCCTGCTGGAAGCAGGCTTTCATGCTGCTGCACTCGATGTAGAAGCCGCGCTGGCTGGTATCGGCAAGGTGCAGCGGGGTGACGGTGGGGGCGGGGGGAGACAACAGGGCGCAGCCGGAGAGCGTCAGCGCCCCCATCAGAACGAGATGTTTTGACATAGATAACCTGAACAGTGTGGTGTGACAAAGAGTGAGGGGGAGTCTATTGCTCCCCCTTCGCTATAGGGGCACCGTTATAACCAGCCGGGGGCGCTCAGGCCAGCCCGCAAATGTAAGAAAATATGATCCACCCCCGGGCTTGCGCGGCCAGCAGGATGAGCATTCAAACAATACTTGCCTGAGATTTGTTCCGTTCGATTGCTGCCACTTGGCAGGCAGAGTGTGGCAGGAGATAGTGATTCATTCAGGTATCCCGTGCTACATTGCCCCACTTGTTACTGGCCTGTAAATCAATGGAGTGACCCATGTCTGCCATCCCCTATTCCGTGCTCGATCTGGTGCCTGTTGCCGAAGGTTCCGTGCCTGCCGAGTCATTTCACCGTTCGCGGGATCTTGCCTGCCATGCCGAGGGTTGGGGTTACCAGCGCTACTGGCTGGCCGAACATCACAACATGCCGGGCATTGCCAGTGCCGCCACCTCGGTGCTGATCGGTCATCTGGCCGAAGCCACCACCACTCTGCGGATCGGGGCGGGTGGCATCATGCTGCCGAACCACTCGCCGCTGGTGATTGCCGAGCAGTTTGGCACCTTGGCTTCGCTCTATCCCGACCGCATCGATTTGGGCCTTGGTCGCGCCCCCGGTACTGATCAGCGCACCATGCGGGCGCTGCGACGTATGCGCAGTGGCGAGGTGGATGATTTCCCAGCCGATGTGCGTGAGCTGATGAGCTACTTTGGCGACGATATTGGCGCCGTGCAGGCGGTGCCCGGCCAGGGGCTGCATCTGCCTATCTGGCTGCTGGGTTCCAGCCTTTACAGCGCGCAACTGGCGGCGGTGATGGGCTTGCCGTTCGGTTTTGCCTCCCATTTCGCGCCCGCCATGCTGCTGCAGGCGCTGGAGATCTACCGCAGCCAGTATCGCCCCTCTGCGCGCTGGCCCAAGCCCCATGCGGTGGTCTGCATCAACATGATCGCCGCCGACAGCGAGCGGGAGGCCCGCTTCCAGTTCACTACCGTGCAGCAGCAGTTCTTGCGCCTTCATCGCGGTGATGCGGGCAAGCTGCCCGCGCCGGTCGTCCAGCTTGGCGACGAGTGGGCGCCCCGTGAGCTGATTGCGATGGAGCAGACCTTGGCCCGCTCGCTAGTGGGCAACCCGGAGCAGGTTCGTCATGGCCTCAAGGCGCTGCTGGCGGAAACCCGCGCCGATGAGCTGATGTTCAATGGGCCCATCGTCGATCATCAGGCCCGGCTGCGCTCCTTTGAAATTGCCGCCGAGCTGATGCAGAGCCTGTAAGCCATGACGAACCCTACTGTCGCGGTGGATGAGGTGTATTGGAATCCCATGGTACCGGAGCTGTCGGTTACCGATCTGGCTCGATCTCTGGTTTTCTATACCGGTTTGTTGGGCTTCTCGGTCCGCTATCGGCGCGATGACCCTCCTTTTGCTTATCTTGAACAGCAACAGGTACAACTGATGCTGGAGCAGGTACATCCGGCGGGTTGGCAGGTCGGGGCGCTGGAGCCACCGTTCGGTAGGGGGATCAATCTGCAGATGGAGCTGACCGAGATCCAGCCGCTACTCGACCGATTGCAGGCCGCCGAGATTGCACTTTTCCGGCAGCCCACTGAGGTCTGGTATCCAGTGGGCGAGATGCTGGCCGGGCAGCGCGAATTTTTGCTGCAGGATCCCGATGGTTATCTGTTACGGTTTGTGCAATCTCTGGGGGAACGAGCGGCTGGCTGACAAGATCAAAATCTTAAACATCTGATTTTAAAGGACTGTCAGATGTATGTCGGCTATCTGTCGTGTCACCTTTCGCGGCGTAAGCCCTATGCTGGCCCTGTCAATTACCACAAGGAGTTCGAGATGATCGTCAGGAAGTTGAGATTGCAACGGGGTTGGTCTCAGGATCAGTTGGCAACGTTGACTGGTTTGAGTGTCCGCACTATCCAGCGGATCGAGCAGGGGCAGCAACCCGGACTGGAATCTCTCAAGGCCCTGGCCGCCGTCTTTGAACTCGATGTGGCTCAACTGGATGGGTCAGAGCAACAGGAGCGCGAGATGAGAGGAAGTGACACTATGGGGCAGGATGCGGTGCAGGTATCGGCAAAGGAGCGGGCGGCAATGCGCTATGTGGAGGCGCTCAAGGGCTTCTATCACCATGTTGCCAGCTACGTGGTGGTGATCTGCGGGCTGTTTGTCATCAACTACCTGAGCAATCCGGAGTACATCTGGGCCTGGTGGCCGGCGCTGGGGTGGGGACTGGGGTTGGCGTCCCATGCTGTTCGGGTGTTTCAGCCCTTCAAACTGTTTGGCCCGGAGTGGGAGCGGCGCCAGATCGAGAAGCGGCTGGGGCGCAAGTTGTAACTTCATTCGCCGGAAAACAGGGAACCTAAACAGCAAGCCCGGCAGATTGCCGGGCTTTGTTATTGGAGCGGGTTGTGGCAATCCGTGCGGCAGCGACCGCCAGATTGCTGCGTCCCCCCTAGCTGGCGTGAACCGGGCAGGGGGTGGCGATCAGGGCATCATCTTCGTAGCGCCACAGGGTGAGGCTGTTGCCCCAGACGCAGCCGGTATCGAGCGCCTTGATATCGCTCTTGCCGGTGTTGCCCATCAGGGCCGCCCAGTGGCCGAACACCAGAATGGGGTCATCCACGTGGTGTTCGCGCTGTTCGAACCAGGGACGCAGCCCCGGGGTCGACTCCTTGGGCCCCTTCTTGCATTTGAAGTCGAGACGACCGTCGAAATAGCAGAAGCGCATCCGGGTGAAGGTGTTGATGATGTAGCGGTAGCGGTCGATCCCGACCAGATCATCTTTCCAGCCATCGGGCTGGTCGCCATACATGTTGTGCAGCAGCCAGCTGTATTGGTCACCGCGCAGCAGGCTCTCTACCTCGCGGGCGCAGTTGCGCGCGGTGCGGACATCCCATGCGGGGGAGATCCCGGCATGCACCATCATGATGGGCAGATCCGGATGTTCGGCCAGTAGCGGGCGGTGGCGCAGCCACTCCAGCAGTTCATCCCGATCCGGGGCATCCATCAGGCTTTGCAGCTTGTCTTTCTTCTTGAGCGGTGCAACGCCATCGGCGACCGCCAGCAGGTGCAGGTCGTGGTTGCCGAGCACGGTGACGGCACGGTTGCCCAGCCCTTTGACAAAACGCAGGGTATTGAGGGAGTCCGGGCCGCGGGCGACCAGATCGCCGCAGAGCCAGAGCACGTCATTTTCGGGATCGAACGCGGCAAGATCCAGCAGACGGCGCAAGTCGTCGTAACAGCCCTGGATGTCACCGACAAAACAGTTCGCCATGAAACCTCAGTTGATAATATTGGGGATGGCCAGCGTGAAGGGGGCGATGTGCGCCTCGAACTGCTGACCAGAGCCATCTTGCAGGGTATAGCTCCCTTCCATCACCCCAAGCGGGGTCGCCAACGGCACGCCGCTCTGGTAGCGGTAGGTCTCACCTTCGGCAATGACGGGTTGTTCCCCGACCACGCCCGGGCCTGCCACTTCCAGCATCTTGCCATTGGCATCGGTGATGAGCCAGCGCCGATGCAGCAGTTGCACCGGGCCGGGCCCCAGATTCTCAATCTCGATCAGATAGTGAAACTGGTAAGGGTCTTTGGAACCCGCCACATACACGGGGTATGGGCGGATCTCGATGTGCGGAAGTGCCACAGGATCAGGCCTGTTGCTGATCCGCCAGCCAGTTGGCGATCATGACAAACTGCTCGAGGGAGAGATTCTCCGGGCGCAGGTTGCCATCGATACCAAGCTCGGTCAGCTGGGCGTCGGTGATGAAGTTGGAGAAGCTGTTGCGGATGGTCTTGCGACGCTGGCCAAAGCCCTCGGTACAGACGCGATTCAGACAACGAATGTCTTTTGCGACTATGGTCGGATTCTTGTGCGGGATCAGGCGAACTACGGCAGAGTCCACCTTTGGCGCCGGTTTGAAGGCACCCGGGCCCACTTCCAGCACAGGCACTACCTGGCAGTAGTACTGGGTCATCACGCTCAGGCGGCCATAAGCCTTGCTGCCCGGGCCTGCTGCCAGACGCAGGACCACTTCCTTTTGCAGCATGAAGTGCATGTCTTCAACCCGGTCGGCAAATTCGCACAGGTGGAAGATGAGCGGGGTGGAGATGTTGTAGGGCAGGTTGCCGAAGATGCGCAGCGGCCCCTTGCCTTCACCCATCAGGGTGCCGAAGTCGAAACGCATGGCATCCGCTTCGATGACGGTCAGCTTGTCTTTGAGGGTCGGGTGCTCGCGCAGGCGAGCTGCCAGGTCCCGGTCAAGCTCGACCACGGTCATTTTGTCCATCTGGGCGGCGACCGGCTCGGTCAGCGCGGCCAGACCCGGACCGATCTCCACCAGATTCTGACCCGGCTGCGGGTTGATGGCGGCGACGATCTGATCGATCACATACCGGTCGTGCAAGAAGTTCTGACCGAAACGCTTACGGGCCGTGTGGCCCATGTGCACCTTACTGCTCATATCTTTTTTTCTCTACCATCTTGATGGCGTGGTTAATCGCGGTGACAAGGCTGCCCGGATCGGCCAGGCCCTTGCCTGCCAGATCCAGCGCGGTGCCGTGATCCACCGAAGTGCGGATGAAGGGAAGCCCCAGGGTGATATTGACCGAACTGCCGAAGCCCTTGTATTTGAGCACTGGCAGCCCCTGGTCGTGGTACATGGCGAGTACCGCATCCGCATCCTTGAGGTATTTCTCCTGGAACAGGGTGTCGGCCGGCAACGGGCCGACCAGATCGATCCCTTCCTGGCGCAGGGTGGCCAGGGCGGGTTCGATCACGTCAATCTCTTCACGTCCGAGATGGCCACCTTCCCCGGCGTGGGGGTTGAGGCCGCAGACGTAAATACGGGGTTTGGCGATGCCAAACTTGGTGGCGAGATCCTCATTGAGGATCCGGATCACCTTGCCGAGGCGATCCTCGGTGATGGCCATCGCCACATAGGCCAGCGGAATATGGGTGGTCGCCAGTGCGACCCGCAGCCCCTCGGTTGCCAGCATCATCACCACATCTGCAGTGTTGGATTGCTGGGCAAAGAACTCGGTGTGGCCGCTGAACGAGACCCCGGCCTGGTTGATGATCCCCTTGTGCACCGGCCCGGTCACCACGGCTGCAAATTCGCCGCTCATGTTGCCATCGCAGGCACGCTGCAGGGTAGCCAGTACATAGGCGCCATTGCCTTCGTTCAGCTCGCCCGGTACCACGGGGGCGCCGAGGGAGACCGGACAGACGGTCAGGGTGCCCGCCCGCTGGGGGCGGGCAGGGGCGGAGGCATCGTAGGGCTCAAGCTCGATGGGCAGCCCAAGCAGGGTTGCCCGCTCGCGCAGCAGCGTCGGATCGGCGATCACCACCAACTGGTGGGGCCAATCCTGCTGGGCAATCTGCAGCACCAGATCCGGGCCGATCCCGGCCGGTTCGCCCGGGGTAACGGCAAGGCGACGGCAGCTCATCAGCTACCGGCTCCTTCGATCTGGATGTAGGCTTCGTCACGCAGCTCATCCAGCCACGCCTGGGACTCTTCCACGAAGCGACGGTTGTAGATCAGCTGGTAGGCGCGCTGCTCCTGAGCCTTGTCGGTCGCATCCTGGCTGCGGCGATCTTCCACCTGCACGATGTGCCAGCCATGGCTGGTACGGAACGGGGCACTGATCTGGCCCGGTTGCAGACGGTTGACCATGTCGCGGAACTCGGGGACATAGACGTTGGGATCAGACCAGCCCAGTTCGCCACCCTGCACCGCAGAGCCCGGATCTTCGGAGTACTTCTCCGCCATGCTGGCGAAGCTTGCCTTGCCGCTCTTGATGTCGTGCAGAATGCCATCCAGCATCCCTTTGGCTTTCTCTTCGCTCAGGATGATGGAGGGCTTGATCAGGATATGACGGGCCTTCACCTCGGTCTGCATCACTTGCTGCTGACCCTTGGTGTCGAACACCTTGACGATGTGCAGGCCGGCACCGGAGCGCAGCGGGCCGACGATGTCGCCCTTCTTGGCACCCTGTACCGCTTCCGCCATCAGGGTCGGCATCTCTTGCGGGCTCATCCAGCCCCAGTCGCCCCCTTCCAGCGCCTTGGGACCGTTACTCTCGGCAATGGCCAGTTTGCGGAAGTCGGCACCTTGCTTGAGGGCGGTCAGAATGCGCTCGATCTTGCTCTTGGCGGCATCCAGCTGGGCGGCAGTGGGGTTGTCCGGCAGGGCAATCTGGATATGGCCAACGTGGTATTCGTTCTGCTGTTGACCCTGTTTCTTCAGGATCTCCACCACCTGCTTCACCTCCTGCTCGGAGATGTTGATACGGCGGCGCACCTGGTTGCGGCGCACCTCGTTCATCAGGATCTCGCGGCGAACCTCTTCCCGATATTGGGCATAGGTCATCCCTTCACGAGCGAGCTGGGCCCGCAGCTGATCCAGGGTCATCTTGTTGTCGGCGGCGATGCCCTGAATAGCCTGTTCCAGCTGTGTGTCGCTGATCTTCAGCCCCTGGCGCTCCGCCAGTTGCAGCTGCAGGCTCTCCTGGATCAGCCGGTCCAGCGCCTGTTTGCGCAGGGTGGCATCGTCAGGCAGGGACTGGCCGCTCTCCTGAGCGGAGAGTTTTACCTTGTTGACCAGTGCGTCCTGTTGGCTGGACAGCACCACGTCCTTGTTGACCACGGCCAGCACCTTGTCCATCAGCTCGGGCGCAGCCAGTGCGGCCTGGCTCATGGCACCGAACATTCCCGCGGTCAGCAGGGCAATCAGGGTCTTTTTCATATCCATCTCTCAAGGCTGGGCCAGCATCATTGCTGGCCTTTCAGATTAAACGGGCGAACATAGGGCAACAGCTCGGTATCCAGGGTGACGCTGCGGCCACCGGTACCCACGCTGCCAAGTCCCTTCATTTCAAACTGCAGACCAATGACTTTTTCCGAAGTGGGCTTCAGGGTGACGTTGTCCGGCTGATTGTGCCACTCCAGGCTCATGTTGATGCTCCAGCAGCAGGAGTCGTATTTGACACCGATCTTGCGGTCAATGTTCACATCCTGCTTGATGTCACGGTAGTAACCGCCATACATCTGCCACTGATCGGCGATCGGCGCCATCATCACCAGACCCGCCTGGCTCAGATCTTCTGCCAGTGCCGTGTTGGTCGGATAGCGATAGTCCAGGTTGCCATCCTTGATGTAGCGATAGTTGACCTGAGTGGTCAGCTTGCCGGTCCGGTACTCGACTGCACCGTTGCCAGCCGTAAATTCACCCTCGGAGGTATCGTATTGGGTCCCCGCGTGGGCAAACCACTCATCGGTGATCCGGGCATCCCCCTCGAACGAGAGCAGGGAGCGGGCGTTGGTGCTTTCCGGATTTGAAGGGTAGAGGCGCACCTTGGGTGGTGTCATTTCGAAGGCCTGGGCCACCGCCAGACGCAACCGTTCATCACCCACATTGTCATAGACCCGGCTGGTCAGGCCAACGGTGACCCGATTGGCATCGCTGATGCGGTCGAGACCGGCAAAGCGGCGGTCACTGAACAGGCTGTAGTAGTCCTGACGGGTGGTGGTGGAGTCGTAGATCCCGATCTCGTCCTGATTTTTGTAAGGGATATAGAGGTACTGGAACTCGGGTTCCAAGGTTTGGGTGCCCTTGCCATCATACCAGTCGAGCGGCCGATCGAAGTTGACGCCCCCCTTGAGGCGGAAGGAGGGCAGAGTACGGGTAATGGTGCCCTCTTTCAGGGTCAGCTGTTTGCTGTCTGCATCGGTGAAGCGGCTGCGGTCCTGGCTAACCAGATTATCGGGTACCTCCTGGTTGTAGGAGGTAAACATCAGCTTGTACTGACTGGTCAGGTAGTAACCCGGTGCATCCACCAGGGGCACGGTCAGGGTTGGCGCCAGATGCAGGCGGGTGGCGGTATAGCGCTCACCTGCTTGCAGAGTGGCGGCACTGCCACTGTCATAGCCAAACTTGGTCAGTTCACTGTTCCAGGCCAGATCGAACCACTTGCCTTGCTGATAGTAGTTGTAGTCGATACGCGGCAGCATCTCGTGGGGCAGCAACGCATATGGGCTCAGGATCTGGTAGCGGCGCACCTCGGAGGTGAGGTTCCAGTTGTGCTGGTAGTAGCCGGCGGTAAAGGATTGCTGCAACTGACTGTCGACCTGAGTGCCCACTTGCGGGCTGAAGTCGTTGAAGTAGTTGTAGTCCTTGTCGCGCACCTGGGTGTAGTCGATACCAAAACGCAGGCTGCCATCCATCAGGGCGGAGCCGTGACGGACGTTCATCAGGTAGCGATGGCCATCGGACAAGCCAGCCAGACTCGGATTGCTCGGGCTGTACTGCTTGTCATCCGCCAGATTTTCAAAATAGAGGGTGCCGGTGTGGGCGGGGTCCGGCATGTAGCGAAACTCCACCTGCTCCATCAGGCCACGTTTGTCCATAAAACGGGAGGTGATGGTGGCATCATAGTTGGGGGCAATGTTCCAGTAGAAGGGCTGGGTGATATCCATGCCGTTGCTGGAGCTCTGCTTGTAGCCCGGGTAGAGCAGACCGGTCTTCCGCTCATCCTTGATGGGGAAGTTGATATAGGGGAAGTAGAACACCGGATAGTCGTAAAGCCAGAGACTGGCGTTCCAGGCTTCGCCGAACACCTCTTTCTGGTCGATGTCGATACTGCCCGCCTTGAGGGTCCACACTTCCTGACCGGGGGGACAGGTGGTGTACTGGGCCCCCTCCATGGTGATGTTCTGGTTGTTGTTGGTCATCACCACGCGCTTGGCAAAGCCGCGCACCGGTGAGCCATGCACCTGATACTTGCCCTCTTCCAGTTCGGAGTTCTTGGTATCCAGGTTGGATTTGAGGGTCTTGTCGCTGGTGACGGTCACCTGACCGTCGTTGTAATAGATGTTGCCGATGGCGATGACATCCCGGCTCTTCTGGTCGAGCTGGGCATAGTCGGAGTCAAACTTGCGAACACCCTGACGAACCTTGACGTCACCTTCATAGACGGCGGTGCCGCCCTGTTTGGCCTCGAGACGGTCAGCATCAACCTCGACCGGCTGTGCGTTGGCATCCTGATCCGATGCAGGCTTCTCTATCTTGGGAACATAGTCATAGCAGAGACTATCGAGAATGCCGGTGGCTGGCGGCGCTTCGAACGGGGCCGCCTGCACCATCATAGGGGTGAGTGCGGGGGCCAGGCTGATAGTCAGGGCGATGGGATAGCGGTACCCCAGTGTCCATTTTGTCATGTGAAAGACTCGTGCAATCCGTGATAGATACGGTTGATCCAAGGCATGCATTTTACGACAGGTTTCATCGAGTTGACATTGCATGTCATTGCTTTATGTTAGCCGGCAATGATAAAGCATTATTGCGGCCAGGGCTAACAGCCAAGTGCTGCTTTCCACCTTGGTCCTCTACTTATGCACGATCGCGATTCCCTGCTATTGCAGTGGGCACGCCGTATTTCCGGTGATGCCAATCTTCAGTTGACCCTCATTTCCGGTGATGCCAGCTTCCGCCGCTACTCTCGTGGTGGTGGTCTGGTGTGGGTGGATGCCAATCCGAAAACCGAAAAGAATCATGAGTTTGTTCGTAACGCGGCCGCCTTGCTGGCGCGTCAGCTGTTGGCGCCAGAGGTGAAGGCGGTGGACTACGAACAGGGGCTGCTGGCGGTCAGCGATCTGGGCGATACTCAGCTGATCAGCTGCCTGAACGAGCAAAACGTGCTGGCCTGGTATGGCAAGGCGATTGATTTGCTGCCCCGCCTGGGGGCAGTTGAACTGGCGCTTGAACCCTTCGATGCGGCTTTTATGGCGCGGGAGAACAGCATTTTCCCCGAGTGGCTGCTGGGCCATCATCTGCAACTGCGCCTGAGCCATGAAGAGCAGCAACTGCTGGACGAGACCTTTGCCTGCCTCACCGCCTGCAATCTGGCCCAGCCGCAGGGGGTGATGCATCGGGATTTCCACAGTCGCAACCTGATGGTGTGTGGCGGGGATACCCCCGAGAGCAGCCGGCTGGCCATCATCGATTTTCAGGACATGGTCATCGGGCCCCTGAGCTATGACCTGGTCTCCCTGCTGAAAGATTGCTACGTGCGCTGGCCGGACGAGGTGATCGATGAAGGGATGCGCCACGGCTTTGCCACCCTGCAACAGGCGGGTCTGCTTGGCGAGCTCGATTATGCCAGTTTCCGTCGTGATGCCGACCTGACCGGCATGCAACGCCACCTCAAAGCGGCCGGAATCTTTACCCGGCTCTATCATCGCGACGGCAAGTCCGGCTATCTCAAGGATATTCCCCGTACCCTCGGCTACGTGGTGGATGTCTGTCGCACTCATGGTGGTGCCTATCCGGTATTGGCCCGTTTTGGTCAGTGGTTGGAGCAGGTGGTGTTGCCGGGGATCGCCAATGCAGGAGTTAAATCATGAAGGCGATGATCCTGGCCGCTGGCCGTGGCGAGCGGATGCGCCCGCTGACTGACCTGCTGCCCAAGCCGCTACTGGCGGTGGGGGGCAAGCCGCTCATCGTTCATCACATCGAAAAACTCAAAGCCGCTGGCGTGACCGAGTTGGTCATCAACCACGCCTGGCTTGGCCACAAGCTGGTTGAGAACCTTGGTGATGGCCGTGCGCTTGGCGTGACCATCTACTGGTCAGCCGAGGAGAGCGCACTGGAGACCGCGGGCGGCATTGTGCAGGCGCTGCCGCTGCTGGGCTCTGAAGCCTTTTTGGTGATCAACGGCGATACCTGGCTCGATCTCGATTATCACACTCTGGTCAGTCAGCCCCTTGGCGATGATTTGGCCCACCTTTGGCTGGTGCCCAATCCGCCCCAGCACCCGAACGGGGATTTTGCCCTGCAAGAAGGGCGAGTCGTGGATACGCCAGCGTTTACCTTCAGCGGGGTCGGACTATATGATCCGGCGGCCTTTGCCGGTCTCGCGGGCGGCGCCCGCAAGCTGGCGCCCCTGCTGCGTGACTGGATGGCGCAAGGGCGGGTGGGCGGCAGCCTGCTCGCTGGCGAGTGGCGTGATATCGGCACGGTCGACCGTCTGCGCGAGCTGGATGACCAGCTCCAGGCCCGCACTCATTAACTTCAAGAGGTCTTGAACCATGCGTATTTGGGGTAAGGTGCTGGGCGCCTTCTTCGGTTTTCTGCTCGGCAATATCATCGGCGCCCTGATTGGCCTCTGGATCGGCCACCGTTTCGACCGTGGCATGGGGTTGCAGGGGGCGTTTCGTCGCGGCCCGAGTCAGGAGCAGCAAGCAGTCTTTTTCCATGCCACCTTCTCGGTGATGGGTCACATCGCCAAGTCCAGCGGCCAGGTGACCGAGCAGGAGATCCGGGTTGCCTCCAACCTGATGGATCGGATGCGGCTGGTGGGGGAGCAGCGTGCCCGGGCGCAGGAGTCGTTTCGTCTCGGTAAAGAGGCCGACTTCCCGCTGCGCGAAACCCTGGCCGAGTTCCGCCGTGCCAGTCTGGGGCAGCGCGATATTCTGCGCTTCTTCCTCGAGGTACAACTGCAGGCGGCCTTTGCAGATGGTCGGGTAGAGGAGGGCGAGCGCGCCATTCTGCACACCATTGCCGACGAGCTGGGTTTCAGCCGCATCGAGCTGGCTCGCATTCTGGCAATGGCCGAGGCGCAGATGAACTTCTTCAATCAGGCTCATGGCCAGTATCAGGGGGGCCATTCCGGTGGTCAGCAGTATCGGCAGGCGGCACCCTCTGCGGATCGCCTCAAGAATGCCTACCAGCTGCTGGGTGTGAGCGAGAGCGACAGCGATCAGGATATCAAGCGCGCCTACCGCAAGGAGATGAGCAAACATCACCCGGACAAGCTGGCTGCCAAGGGGTTGCCGCCGGAGATGATGGAGATGGCCAAGGAGAAGACCCAGGAGATCCAGCAAGCCTGGGAGTGGATCCGCGAGGCCCGCGGCATCCGGTAAGTGCCAACGTCAGGTTGGAACAGACAACAAAAAGCCCCGCAGCAGTGCGGGGCTTTGTTTTGCCGTGTGGCGTAGGCTGGATTATTTGGCCGGAATCGCTTCCAGTACGTGCACCAGCAGTTGCCAGAAACGTTCGACCGCCGGGATATGTACCTTCTCGTCAGGGGAGTGGGCACCGCGGATGGTCGGGCCGAAGGAGACCATGTCCCACTCCGGATAGGCGCTCTTGAACAGACCGCACTCGAGACCGGCGTGGATCACCATGACGTTGGGCATGGTGCCGAACAGGGTCTGGTAGCTGTTGCGTACCAGCGCCATGACGGGGGAGTCCACGTTCGGCGCCCAACCCGGGTAGGCACCGGTGAATTCGCAGCTGGCGCCTGCCAAGGTGAACAGGGAGCGGGTCATCTGCTCGATGCTCTCGCGGCCGGAGTCAATCAGGGAGCGGATCAGGCACTGGACGTACACTTCGCCATCCTGAGTCTTGATGACCCCCAGGTTGGTCGAGGTTTCGGTCACGCCGGGCATGGCATCGCTCATGCGCATCACGCCATTCGGGCAGGCCATCAGGGCATCCAGCAGGCGCTGCTGCAGGGAGACGCTCATCAGCTTGGCCGGTTTGGCGGCGCTGTTGACCAGCACGGTCAGGTTTGGCTCGGTGGCGGCCAGTTCGGTCTGGTAGATCCCGGTGTAGCGGTCAACCAGCGCCTTGAACTCGTTTACGCTGGCAGCAGGCACCAGCAGGGTGGCACGGGCTTCGCGCGGGATGGCGTTGCGCAGAGTGCCGCCGTGGATCTCGGCCAGACGAACACCCAGCGGCTCTGCTGCTTTGAGCAGACGCACCAGCAGCTTGTTGGCGTTGCCACGGCCGCGATGGATATCGCAACCGGAGTGGCCGCCACGCAGCCCTTTGACCGCCAGCTCGAACGCTTCACCTTCAGCAGCATCAACCAGCTCGAGCGGGAAGCGGATATTGGCATCCACACCGCCAGCGCAGCCCATGTAGACCTCGCCATCCTCTTCGGAGTCGGTGTTGAGCAGAATTTCGCCCTCCAGCCAGCCCGCTTCCAGACCGAATGCGCCGGTCATGCCGGTCTCTTCGTCTGTGGTCAGCAGCACTTCCAGCGGACCGTGCTTGATGGTCTTGTCAGCCAGCACAGCCAGGCAACCGGCCATGCCGATGCCGTTGTCGGCACCCAGGGTGGTGCCACGGGCAGTGACCCACTCGCCATCGACATAGGCATCGATGGGATCGTTGGCGAAGTCGTGTTTGGTGTCGGCGTTGGCCTGCGGCACCATGTCGATGTGGGCCTGCAGTACCACGGCTTTGCGGTTTTCCATCCCCGGGGTGGCCGGTTTCTTGATGATGATGTTGCCGACCTTGTCCTGCTTGACCGCCAGACCTTCCCCTTGAGCCCATTGGATGATCCAGGCGCTCAGTTTGGCTTCATGTTTGGAAGGGTGGGGAATGGAGCAGATCTGTTCGAAGAAATGCCAAATCAGTTTGGGAGAGAGAGAGCTAAGCTGTGCCACGTCGGGACTCCTTACCAGCACGGAATTAACAGGGCCCCATCAGCGGGCCGGGGAAGAGGATAACGATAATACAGTCAATCACACAAAAATGTGAGCAATCAGCGCAAATCGCAGGCAGCTTGTGCTGGCTGATGGCAACCAGGCAGTACGATCGTCAGGTTCGGACGACGCTGACCGATAGAAAAGAAAATATGTGACCGATCTCACAAAAACATTGAATTTAATGCACCGACTGGTAAATTAGCTCCCGTGGTTCGCCACCCGTCAGGATGACGATGAAAGCCTCCAGGGAACCGAAGCAAAGCAAGTGCGCCTCCATGGAACCGAGTGTTCGTTCAAGGATTTGAGCCCGCATTAAAGGTACGTAACTTGTTAAGCAATCAGGAGTTTCAATATGCCAGGCAGCAACTCAACCTATTGGTTTGCCCCTTCTTTGTATACCCAGGGTTTCAGCTACCCTAACCCCTTCGTCACTCGTCGCTAAGACGAGCTGCCCAACCAGGCAGAGGCGAGAAAGCAGCAGGTGCGCGAGGTAAATCCTCCCCCTGCTATTTTTTTATCTGCGATTTGCCGTACAGCCCATTAGGACTCGGCAGCAGGGACGGCAGGTTAGTCGTTTGGCGCTCTAGATGTGCCGAATGGAGAGGGGGATGCCGATTTTTCCTGTTTTTGGCATACGTTTGCCAGGCATTTTCTCTGCAAACGGTGCTATCATATCGGCCCAACAGCCTGTCCGCGGTTTGGACACATCATCTAACCGATCGCCGGATAAGCCCATCTTGCTTCCATTGTTATCAGATTTGCTGCCGAGGCTTAGCCCTGAGGCAGCCGTAGTGCAATCTGAATTCAGTCGGGCAAGGGCCGCCATTTACTGGCATTCGCAGGGATAATTGCGGATGTTTTTATTTTAAGTGATTGTTTTTAAATAACTATTCGAGATCGATAACATGCCGAAAAAGTTCTATGTGTCGTGGGACAACCTGCAACGTGAAGCTCGCCGTCTGGCCCGTCGTCAGCTGCCTGTCAGCCAGTGGAAAGGTATCATTGCGGTCAGCCGTGGTGGTCTGGTGCCCGCAGCCCTGATGGCCCGTGAACTTGGCATTCGTAATGTGGAAACCCTCTGCATCTCCAGCTATGACCATGACAGCCAGCGCGAGCTGGTGGTCGTGAAGGCTGCCACCACCGCTGGTGATGGCGAAGGCTGGCTGGTGGTGGAAGATCTGGTGGACACCGGCACTACCGCCAAGGCGATCCGCGAGCTCTACCCGAAAGCCAAGTTCATCGCGATTTTCGCCAAGCCGATGGGCGAAGCGCTGCTGGACGATTTCGAAGTGGCGATCCCGCAGGATACCTGGATCGAACAGCCGTGGGATATGGCACTGGAGTTCGCCACACCGATCTGCGACGAAAAGTAACGGGATCGGGATGTGACGCTCGCTGCGTCCATTGGTCGCGACCGGCAATAATGGTTTCACAGGGCTCCAATTTGGAGCCCTGTTTTTTTGTGTATCAATCTGTTGCAGGGTGGCTGATGGGCAGTAAAAGTGGTTAAGATGAGCTATTGCCTGATATGAATGGGACACTATCTTGGACTTGAACGAAGACCTGAACCTGACCGAACAGCTCTTTACCCGCGTCAAGAAGGTATTGGAAACATCCGAGATCTCCAACTCCAGTGCGGCTGATCTGGCGCAAGCCGAGTCAGACGAGATGTTTATCGACGGCTCCATGTCAAAGAGCTGGTATCGCCTGCTGCGCCGCCCCTCCTGGACCTGGCAGGGGGCTGATCCCATCGAAGTGGAGCAGACCCTGGCCCGTATCGCCATGGCGACCGGCGAGCGCACCCACGATTGCTATCTCGATACCATCAAGGGCTATGTGCCCGGCAACTGGATCTACGAGTGGAGTCAGGTGGCTGGTAACTATTTCAAGCAGGGCCGCGAACTGCGCGAGAAGGGTGATCCTTCTGGCGCCTTGAAACAGCTGCTCAAGGCGGTGCGCTACTACTCCATCGCCAGCTATCCCCATCTCAAGGATGACGAGCTGGCGGATCAAGCCCAGCTGCTTGGCAACATGGCCTATCGCGAGGCAGGTCGCCTGTTCAAGGTGCCGCTCAAAGAGATCCAGGTGCCTTTTCGCGGCAAGCATATTCAGGGTTATCTCCACCTGCCGACGACCGAAAAACCGGTGCCGCTGGTGATCATCAGCGGCGGGATCGACTCCCTGCAGCTCGATTTCCTCAACTTCTATCTCAAACGGCTCGAGCCCAACGGTATCGGCATGCTCTCCCTCGATATGCCCGGGGTTGGCTATGCCGAGCATTGGCCGCTGGTGCAAGATACCAGCCGTCTCCATCAGGCGGTGCTCCATTACCTCTCCGAAGTGGCCTGGGTCGATCATCAGCGTATCGCCATGGTGGGGATGCGTCTGGCGGGCAATATCGCAGCCAGACTAGCCTTTATCGAACCGTTCAAGCTGCGCACCGTGGTCTGTGTCGGCGCCGGGGTCAATCAGGTGTTTACCAATCAGGAGCTGTTTGCCAAGTGCCCGCGCATGATGCGGGACAGTCTGGCCAACCGGTTGGGGGCTGATGCGGCGCAGTGGGACGGCATGCGTACCAAGTGCCAGGTTTTTTCACTTAAAACGCAAGGATTACTGGGGACTCGCACATCGGTGCCGATATTGAGTATTGGACACAAGCGAGATTTTATTTGTCCCGAGCAGGATGTACGGGCATTGGCGGCGGCCAGTCGTAACGGCAAGGCCATCGTATTCGACAAACAGCCTTTGCTGGAGGTGTATGACAAGGCGCTGGACGAAATCGTCGAGTGGCTGAAACAGCATTTGTGTACCTGACATTGCGCTAAAGAACTGACGCCATCCCGAGGTGGCGCGGCTTGTTTAACAGGGAGGTTAACATGTCTGAAAGAGTGACCTACAAGCGACTGCTGAGGCAGTTTGCTGCCATTGGCCCCTATTTGCGCGAAGATCTCTGCGAAGAGGGGCGTTATCGTTTCGACTGCCTGTCGGTCTGTGTCAGCGCCAAGCCTGCGCCGGACAAGCGGGAGTTCTGGGGCTGGTGGCTGGTGCTGGAACAGGACGATCACCACTTCCGTTACCACTATCAGCTCGGTTTCTACAATGCTGATGGTGAGTGGCTGGACAAACCGATCCCCAAGAAGCACCAGGTAGAAGTGGAGCGGACCCTCAACCGTTTCTACAAGCTCATCAGCGACAAACTGACGGCTCTGGAGTGTCAGTTAGCGCCAGCGGATCAGGTCACCAATGAGTTGACCGTGACCGCCGCTTGATCCCTGATGTCCGGCGAGCAGCATCCCGCTGTTTGCCGGGCCATCAGTCAGCCATCTCCCCTTCCGACCGCAATCATCCGGGCTTTGCCCCATCTCCTCACCCCGGCGTTAATTGCCTTGCAGGGCACCATGGCCGTGGGTATAAAGATATTCCTTACTTTTTAGCCTTTATGCTCCCATGGAAAACAGAACCATAGTCGTCAAGTTGGGCACCAGCGTGCTCACAGGGGGGTCTTCCCAGCTCAATCGTGCCCATATGGTCGAGCTGGTCAGACAGTGTGCGGCCTTGCACCGTCACGGCCATCGGGTCGTGGTCGTCACATCAGGGGCTATCGCCGCCGGGCGTGAACATCTGGGTCACCCGCCACTGGCGCCAACCCTGCCCAACAAGCAGATGCTGGCAGCGGTTGGTCAGACCCAGCTTATTCGGGTATGGCAGGATCTGTTCAACCTCTACGGTCTGCATATCGGCCAGATGCTGCTGACCCGCGCCGATCTGGAAGATCGGGAGCGCTACCTCAACGCCCGCGACACCATGCGCACCCTGCTCGATCACCGCATTATTCCGGTCATCAACGAAAACGATGCGGTGGCGACCGCCGAGATCAAGGTAGGTGACAACGACAACCTCTCCGCCCGCGCCGCTATCCTGGCGGATGCGGATCTGCTGATCCTGCTAACCGACCAGAAGGGGCTGTTTACCGCCGATCCGCGCACCAATCCGGATGCCCAGCTTATTGAAGAGGTGCAGACCATCGACGATACCCTGCGCTCGCTGGCGGGTGACAGTGTCAGTGGCCTCGGTACCGGCGGCATGGCCACCAAGCTGCAGGCGGCCGATGTGGCCCGTCGCGCCGGCGTCAATGTGGTGATCGCGACCGGCCAGATGCCGGAGGTGATCGGCCGTCTCGCCAAGGGCGAGCGTATCGGTACCCTCTTCCCGGCGCTGGCCTCCCCGCTGGAAGGGCGCAAGAGCTGGATCCTGGCAGGCCCGCCCCCTCACGGCGAAGTGCATGTGGATCAGGGGGCTGTCGCCGCCAT
The DNA here is from genome assembly GCF_027706185.1 of Aeromonas sp. Y318-3. Taxonomy (NCBI): domain Bacteria; kingdom Pseudomonadati; phylum Pseudomonadota; class Gammaproteobacteria; order Aeromonadales; family Aeromonadaceae; genus Aeromonas; species Aeromonas sp. Y318-3. The sequence goes on along the minus strand of NZ_JAPDCN010000018.1, from coordinate 5,338 downwards.
GAAGGATAAAGGCTCCAGCCTGCTGCCCAAGGGGATCGTAGCGGTCAAGGGCGACTTTATTCGGGGCGATGTGGTACGCATTCTTGATCCCAAGGGCGCCGAGCTGGCCCGCGGCATCTGCCGTTACGACCATCTGGAGCTGGATAAGCTGCGCGGCGTCCACTCGGATCAGATTGAGCAGGTATTGGGCTATGGCTACGGCTCTGTGGCTATCCATCGAGACGACATGGTGCTGCTCTAATCAGGGCGGCACGGCATGAACAAAGGGAAATGAGATGAGTCTGGAGAAAATGGGGCAGGCGGCCCGTGAAGCCGCCTATCAGCTGGCGACCGTCAGCACGGCGCAGAAGAACCGGGCGCTGGCCGCCATAGCCGACGAGCTGGAGGCGCGCAGTGAGCAGATCCTCGCTGCCAACGCGAAAGATATCGCAGCCGGCCGTGAGGCGGGCTTGTCAGAGGCGATGCTGGATCGCTTGCTGCTCAATCCGGCCCGGCTGGCCGGTATCGTGGCGGATGTACGCAAGGTAATCACGCTGGATGATCCGGTCGGCGCCGAAATGGATAGCCGGGTGCTGGAGAATGGCCTGCGCCTCTCCCGTCGTCGGGTGCCCATCGGGGTTATCGGCGTCATCTACGAGGCGCGTCCCAACGTCACCATCGACATCGCCAGCCTCTGCCTCAAGACCGGCAACGCCAGCATCCTGCGTGGTGGGCGCGAGACCTTCCACTCCAATCTGGAGCTGGTGCGGGTGATCCAGCATGCCTTGGCGGCCTCCGGTCTGCCCGAGGCGGCGGTGCAGTACATCGACAACCCGGATCGGGCGCTGGTTGGCGAGTTGCTGCGCCTAGACCGCTATGTGGACATGATCATCCCCCGTGGTGGCGCGGGCCTGCACAAGATGTGCAAGGAGAACAGCTCCATTCCGGTCATCATCGGCGGGTTCGGTATCAGCCATATTTTCGTCGACGAGAGTGCAGATCTGGTGCGCTCTCTGGCGGTCATCGACAACGCCAAGGTGCAACGCCCCTCCGCCTGCAATGCCCTCGATACCCTGCTGGTACACGAGAAGGTGGCAGCCACCTTCCTGCCGCAGCTGGTGATGCTGATGAACGAGCGCAAGGTGACGCTGGTGGCCGCGCCCAACGCCATGGCGCTGCTGGCGGGTGCCGATAACCTGTGCGAGGCGGGGCCGGAGGATTTCGATACCGAGTGGCTCGGGCTGACCCTGGGGGTCAAGTTGGTGGCGGATGTGAACGAGGCACTGGCCCATATGCGCGAGCATAACGCCGGTCACTCCGATGCCATCCTGACCAACGATCTGGCCAACGCCGAACGTTTCGTCAATGGGGCCGGTTCGGCGGCGGTCTATGTCAACGCCTCGACCCGTTTCACCGATGGTGGCCAGTTTGGGCTGGGGGCCGAGGTGGCGGTCTCGACCCAGATGCTGCACGCTCGCGGCCCCATGGGGCTGACCGAGCTCACCAGCTACAAGTGGGTGGGACAGGCCGATTACCTCAGCCGTGCCTGATAACCTGTTGTGTCAGATACAAAAATGCCGACTCTTGGGTCGGCATTTTATTTGGTGGATATCGTGAAGATATCAGGCGCTCGGGTTATTCCCCGTGATAGAGCACCTTGTCACCGTGCTTGAGCACATAACCCTTCCAGATGAAGAGGGTGTAGCCGCTGCCCTGCCACGACCAGTTGCCCTCCGCACCTTGACGGGTCAGCAGGTGCTGCTCGCCGCTTGGCAGATGCAATTCGGCCTGCGTCTGGTCGGCATTGAACATCACGAAGGCGCTGCTGTTCTGGCTGGCATCGGTCGGATTGAGCCGTACACCCTCTTCAAACAGGCGCACACATTTGCCAGTCAGCGCTGACCACTGATAGCCCGCACTGCCGATACAGCCGTGACTGTCGCGATCGCTGCCCACCAGATGTTGTTCCGGTGTACTGCATGCCGCCAGCAGCAGAGAAGCGGCCATCAGAGTCAAGGTGCGCATGGTTACTCCTGAAGCTCCCGTTCGATGACGATGTTGGAGAATCCCAACTCTTTGAAGTAGTTCTCCTGATAATCCTTCACGCTCTTTTTGTCACGGCGACAAACCTGAGCCAGCTGGGCCTCCATGGCGTGAAAACTGGTGAGATCCAGCCCTTCGGCAGCGGCGATGGCGTCGTAGATGCTGCGGAACTTGTCGTTCGCGTAGCCGATCTCTTTGGCCTGTTTTTTATAGGTGTAGGTAATCTTAAAGGCCATCTTGCCCTTCCTTCTTCGATTTGGCTTGCTTGCGCTGGACGTAGAGGTAGAGGCTTTCGACCTTCTCCCGAGCCCAGGGGGTCTTGCGCAAGAACTTCAGGCTGGACTTGATGCTGGGATTATCGGTGAAGCAGCGGATATTGATCTGCTGCCCCAGCTCTTCCCAGCCGTAGTATTCGACCAGCGCGGTGACGATGGCTTCCAGCGTCAGCCCGTGCAGCGGGTTGTTCTTCTGCGAGGCGTTCGGTTGCTCGCTCATGCCTGCTCCGCCAGCTTGGCAAAGGGCTGACCCATGCGGGTAGTGACCCCGTTGGCCAGATGCGGCTCGAAACCGGCCAGCATGCCCGGGCCAAACAGGCAGACCACGGTGCTGCCCAGCTTGAACAGGCCCATCTCGGCGCCTTTCTGCAGGGTAATGGCCTCGTCGCCCCTGTAGTCCCAGCGCACCACCTTCTTCTCTTTGGTTGGCGCAATGCTGCCAGCCCAGATGGTTTCGATGCTGGCCACGATAGTGGCACCGACCAGCACCAGCGCCATGGGGCCGTGCGGGGTGCGGAAGGTGGCCACCACACGCTCGTTGCGGGCAAACAGGTTAGGCACGTTCTCGGCGGTGAGCGGGTTGACGGAGAAGAGATCCCCCGGCACGAACACCATGCTCTCCAGCACGCCGTCCAGCGGCATGTGGATGCGGTGGTAATCCTTGGGCGCCAGATAGATGGTGGCGAAGTCGCCATCCTTGAATGGCGCCACCAGATCCTCATAGCCGCCCAGCAGCTCGCGGGCGCTGTAGTCGTGGCCCTTGGCCTGAATGATGCGGCCCTGCTGGATCGGACCGAGCTGGCTGACGGTGCCATCCACCGGCAGCGCCAGGGTCAGGGCATCTTCTACCACGGGGCGGATACCGGGCTTGAGCTCGCGAGTGAAGAATTCGTTGAAGCTCTTGTAGTGGGCTGGACTCTCGTGCAGCGCCTCACTCATGTCGACCTGATACTGCTTGATAAAGGCCTCGATCACCCTAGTGGTGATGTTGCCCGCTTCGGCGGCGGCAAACTTGCCGATCAGACGGGAGAGGGCGTGCTTGGGCAGACAGTATTGACCGGCAATTTTCAGGTTGTCAGTAATGCTCATGTTCATCATCAACGTAGGTTTATTAGGGTCACAGGCGCGCCTGTTGGCGACCGTGACGGGCTTCCTGCATGGTTTCCAGGATGCGGTGATAGTTGTGGAAGCGATCGGCGCTGATGGCGCCCGCGTCGACCGCGGCGCGCAGGGCACAGCCGGGATCGTCCTTGTGGGTACAGTCGCGGAACTTGCAGCCACCCAGATAGTCGCGAAACTCGACGAAGCACCAGGTGATGCGGTCGGCCTCCAGATGCCAGAGGGCGAACTCGCGGATCCCCGGGGAGTCGATGAGATCGCCACCGCTCGGGAAGTGGTAGAGCCGCGCCGTGGTGGTGGTGTGCTGGCCGAGCCCCGAGTTTTCGGAGATCTCGCCGGTGAGTACATCCAGCCCCGGCATCAGGGCGTTGGTGAGCGACGACTTGCCCACCCCGGACTGGCCAACGAAGATGCTGATCTTGTCGGTCAGGGCTGCCTTGAGTTCATCCAGCCCTTCGCCGCTCTCGCAGCTCACCAGCAGCACCTCGTAATTGAGTTTGCGGTAGGTTTCGAGCTGGCTTTCGATGCGCGCTCTGGCGGCATCATCGAGCATGTCGACCTTGTTCAGCACGATGAGGGGGCGGATCTCCACATCCTCGGCGGCCACCAGATAGCGGTCGACGATGTTGGTGGAGAACTCGGGCATCACCGCCGAGACGATGATGATCTGGTCGATATTGGCGGCGATGGGTTTGACACCGTCGTAGAAGTCCGGCCGGGTCAGTACCGAGTGGCGCGGATGCACCGCCTCGATGACGCCCGCTGTCGCGGCATTGAGGCCGGGACGCCACACCACCTTGTCGCCACAGACCAGACTGCTGATGCTGCTGCGCCGCAGGTTGCTGCGGTGAATGGTGCCATCGACCGCTTCCACGTCTGCGTGCTGACCAAAACGACTGATCACCACCCCTTCGATGGCGGGGCCAAACAGGGTGTCATCCACCACTGTGGTGTGATCTTTTTGCAGCCGCCGTTCGCGGTTGGCCTGGACGCGCCTTTGTTGACCCAGATTGAGTTTTGCTTTCTTTGCCACTCGATTCGCCAGTTTATGAACAGATCCAAAGCCAGTATGATACATGCAAATTGGCAAAATTCCGCCATTCCTCCCAATAGAGAGAGCAATCATGACAGTCAGCGCGCAGAACCTGGTATGGATCGACATGGAGATGACGGGTCTCGACCCCGAAGAGAACGTGGTACTGGAGATTGCCACCATAGTCACCGACAAGGATCTGAACGTACTGGCCGAAGGGCCGGTCATCGCCATTCATCAGAGTGATGAAGAGCTGGCCAAGATGGACGACTGGAACGTCAACACCCATACCAAGAGCGGTCTGGTGGCCCGGGTCAAGGCGAGTCAGCACGACGAGGCGAAAGCCATTGCCGAGACCCTCGAGTTCATTCGCCAGTGGGTGCCGGAGCGCACCAGCCCGCTGTGCGGCAACAGCATCGGTCAGGATCGCCGCTTCATGGTCAAGCACATGGCCGAGCTGGAAGCCTTCTTCCACTACCGCAACGTTGACGTCAGTACCATCAAGGAGTTGGTACGCCGCTGGCAGCCGGAACTGCTGGATCAGTTCAAGAAGAGCGGCACCCACCAGGCGCTGGACGATATCCGCGAATCCATCGCCGAGCTGCAGTTCTATCGCAGCCACGTCTTCAAGATCTGATTCCCCGGCAAGGGTTTGTCATGCGCTGGCTGCTAAAATCGACAGTTCGGCCAGCTTTTGAGCGAACGCGCGCAACCAGACAAAAAAGCCCTTGCAATTGGAATGACTGCTCTTATAATTCGGCTCCCGTACAGTAGCGCAAGCAACCAAATGCTGTACGGCCTGTTTTAAGGTAGTTGCGGGAATAGCTCAGTTGGTAGAGCACGACCTTGCCAAGGTCGGGGTCGCGAGTTCGAGTCTCGTTTCCCGCTC